>JAEUKG010001129.1 GCA_016794325.1 Myxococcales bacterium
GGTGCGCTCCGTCGACGAGGAGCGCTTCGGCTTCCACTGACCGTCAGCCGAGGTACCAGCCGTCAGCGAGGCTGTGCGGGCCGCGGACGTCGCGCATGGCCCGCCGGGCGCGGGCCTCGTGGAGGCCGCGGTAGAGCTGCATGAAGGCGTATCCGCCGAGCTCGAGGCCTTGCTCGATCTGGTAGCGGTGCCGCGGGTGGGCGGCGTAGGGCCCGTCGAGCTCCCGGTAGAAGCCCTCGGCGTGCTCCTCGTCGAGCTCCTCGTGCGTCTTGTAGTGGACGATCTCGGTCGCGGCGAGCCACCCGCGGGCCACGATGCCGCGCCCGATCGCGGCCGAGATCCCCGCGAACGTGTCCTCGATGATCCCGAGCGCGGCGAGCCCGGTGAAGGTGTCGTCCATCACGCACACGCCGGCGAGGGTGGTGTTGAAGGCGCGAACCTCGGGCCAGAGCGCGCGCCGCTCGATCGCGTCCTCCGACGCCCCGAGGCGGCGCAGGAGCTCGAGGAACGTGGCCTCGTGGGAGAAGCGCAGGCGCCCTCCGCCGTGCTCGTCGAGGACGTTCTCGAGCAGCGACATCCGAAGCTCGGGCCGCGGCAAGCGCCCGGCGAGCGCCGCCATCGGCCGCGAGAAGAACACCACCGCGAAGAGGAACTGGATCTGCGTCTCGACGAGCTCGTCCCGGGTCATGGTGCCGTCGGCGAGCGACGTCAGGTACGGGTTCGAGAGCGGCGCGAGCCGCTCCTTCAAGGCCTTCACGTAGGAGCGCATCGCCCCAGCGTACTTGCGCCCCCCGGGCGCCTGGAAGGGTCATATCTCCGACGTTGCAACATGCACGTATTCGAAGCGGGGGCGCCGCGCGAGGCGGAGCGGGCGGAAGAGCCCCCAGACCGTGGCGGCGGCGGCGGGGTGGACCCCGGCCCGCCCGAGGAACGCGACCTCGCGCGCGAGCCGAACGTCGAGCGCGAAGCACGCGAGCGCCCCCTCGGCCCTCGGGCCGAGCGCCCGCGCCGCCGCCGCGAGGTAGGCCGCGTGGGGGCCGCCCCACCCCCCCGGGCCGCGGCCGAAGTGCACGAGCGGCAGGTCGCCGCCGCCGACGACGCGGAGGTCCTTCCTGCCCGCCGTCGACTCGAAGAGCTCGCGGGGCCGAGCCGAAAGGTCGAGCACCACCTCGCCGGACGGCGGCGCCGGCGCGGCGCGCGTGTCGAGGCCCGCGAGCAGCGCCGGCGGCGCGAAATACACGTGCTGGCGCGCGAGGACGCGCGCGGCCGCCGCCGGGCTGCGGCCCCCGACCGCGCGCATCACGTCGCCGCGCTCGCCGCGCATCGCGACCCCGTAGGCGAGGTCCCAGTCGAGGAGGCGCGGCGCCGCGAACGCGTGACCGAGCGCCCGCGTGAGGAGGCTCCGACCGACGCCCCGCCCGCGGAGCGCCGGGTCGATCTTCAGGTCGGCGAGGTACGCCGTCGCGAGCGCGCGCGCGCCGACCCGCGCGGCCTTCGCCACGCAGGCGAGGCAGCCGGCGACGGCGCCGTCCGCCGACGTGGCCACGAGGAAGCTCGCCTCCCCCATCTCGCTGAAGAACGGGTGGTAGTCGGGGCCGTGGTCGATCGAGAAGCGACGGCGACCATCCTCGATCGGATAGGAGATGTCGGCCTCGAGGCGCCGCAGGCCGGCCACGTAGGGCCCGAGAGCGGCGGCGCCGACGATCCGGGTGTGGAGCTTCATCGCCGGAACCCGACGACGAATCGCTCGTAGAAGAGGCTGCGGTCGCGGGCGAAGAAGTCGGCCCCGAGCGCCTCGTCGAACGAGAACTCGGCGAAGGCCGGGCGGACGTCGCGCTGGTTGTTGAGCACGCGGACGAGGACGGCGCTGCCGGGGCGCAGCGAGGCGAGCCGCGCCGCCCAGTCGCGCACGAGGTCGTCGTCGCTCCAGTCGAAGACGTTCGAGAGGCTGACCACGCCGAACCGTTGGAGATCGGGCACGGCGTCGAGGCTCCCCTCCACCCACGTGACGTCTCCGCGGGGGGCCGGCACCGGGTACGGTGGCGGCGCGGCCTCGGTGTAGCGGCCGAGCAGCACGTGCGCGAGGAACGGGTTCTCGCCGGCGTCCTCGCGGGCGAGGCCGCGCTCGAAGGCGCGCTGGAAGTACGGCCCGTACGATCCGGGCGCCGCGTGGCGGACGGCGTCGGGCCCGAACATCGCGCCGAGCACCGACGGCGTGAAGAGGGCCGCGAAGGCCGGCGCCCACTGGGGAGCGCTCCGCCAGCGGGCGGCGAGCTCGCGTCGCTCGGCCGCGCTCGTCCCGACGGAGAAGAAGCGCTCGATCTCGCCCGGCGCGATCACGAGCTCGGCGAGGAACGCGCGGAGGGCGCGGAAGAGGCGCTCGAACTCGCCCGCCTGGTTGTGCGCCGTCGGATCCGAGGTCGCGACGTTGAGCGCCGCGCTTTGGCCCGACGCGACCAGCTCGACCTTGGCCTTGGCGTGCGCGATCTGCGCGGGCGACAGGTCGAACGCGGTGACGCGGAGTCCGGGGCGCCGCGCCGCCAGCGCGATGGCGGTGCACCCGCCCGAGGCGACGACGAGAGCGTGCGCCGCTCGCGTTCGGTCGACGAGCTCGAGCTCGAGCTCAGGGTCTTCGCGGACGACGGCGAACTTGGGGCTCGGGCTGGGCACGGCGCCATGGTACGCCAAGGGGGCGTGGCCGACATCTTCGCCCCCGTCTGCTCCATCACGACGACGAAGCGCCGGCGCTTCTTCTGGGCGGCGTGGTGGAGCGCGCCGCCCCGCAAGGCGCCGTTCCAGCGGCCCGACGCCTCCGACGGCGGGGCGGCCACCTTCGACGAGGCGCGCGCCGCCGCCGAGGCTCGGGCGGGGGCGCCCCTCACCGTGATCGACCCCACGTGGGCGCGCGCGTGGATCCAGATCCTCCGCGGCCAGGCGCCGCGCTTCCCGGCGCCCCGGGGCGCGGAGCCGCGCGCGACCGCGGCGCCGGAGGCGTCCCTCTGGGCGACGCTCGGCGTCACGCGCGACGTCACGATCGACGAGCTCAAGCTCGCGTACCGCAAGCGCGCGCTCGAGACGCACCCGGACCGCGGAGGGAGCGCCGACGAATTCCGCGCCGTCGTCGCGGCCTACGCCGAGGCGCGCCGCCGGCTCCGCGCCCCTCGCCGCAAGAAGGGTTGAGGGGAGACGACGAAGCGAGCGCGCTAGCGCTCGCGGAGTTGGCGGGGCGGACGGGGCTCGTAACCGAAGGTCCAAGCCGCGTCGGAACCGACGACGAAGCGAGCGCACTAGCGCTCGCGGAGTTGGCGGGGCGGACGGGGCTCGAACCCGCGGCCTCCGGCGTGACAGGCCGGCGTTATAACCAACTTAACTACCGCCCCAAGCAAACCAAAACTGGGGTACTTCTCGATACTTACTGCTTGTCCCGCGTCCGGCTTCGAGACCGGTGGTAGGCGGGACAGGGGTCGAACCTGCGACATCCGGCTTGTAAGGCCAGCGCTCTGCCGCTGAGCTACCCGCCCGTCGGAGAGGAGACACTAGTTACGAAAAACGCCGCGCACCGTCAAGCGTTTCGCGCGCGACCCGAGGTCTGTTTTTGTCGCCCTCGCCGGCTCCGGGCGCGCGGTCAGCGCTTCACGTTCGCGTAGTAGCCCTTGTCGGCGCCGGTCCACCGGAGGTTCGACGCGAGCGTCGTGGGGTCGGCGCTCGAGTAGCGCATCTCGGTGCCGGCGTTGGCGACGGGGAGGATCTGCACCTGCCGGAGCTCGAGCGAGCTCTTGTCGAAGAGCGCTCGGCCGATGAAGTTCTTCGACTGAGCGGCGAGGCTCGGGTGGAGGAAGTTGCCGACGCTCTCGAACACGACGCCCTTTCCGCCGCGCGCCTTCTGCACGACGCGGACGCCCTTCCACACGTGCGGCCCGCTGCCGTAGACGACGTCTCCCCCGTAGTCTTTGACGAACTCGATGCCCGCCCGCACGAGCTCGTCCTGGGTCCCGCCGTCCATGCTGTGCATGGCGACGACGCGCAGGTCGACGTCGGCGTCGCGCAGCCCCTCGAACAGGGCGCGCTTGTCGCTGGCGCACACCGACAGATCGCAGCTCCGGCGGCTGCCGAAGTAGATGCTCCCGAACGCCACGCGCACGTCGCGCCCGGCCGCCTTCACGGTCACGATCGCCGGCCGCGTCTTCTTCGCGGCGTCGGGACCGACGCCGTGGAAGCCGACCGCAGGGCGCGCGAGCGCGGCCACCGCGCGCGCGGTGAGCCCCTCGCCGTCGGGGTCGGCGCAGTCCCGCGAGTGGTTGTTCGAGAAGCCGACGAGGTCGAAGCCGCGGTCCATCGCCTGGGCGAGGTTCTCCGGGCGCGACACGAACGCGTACGACTTGCCCGGTGAATATTCGTTCGCGAAGCGGGAGCACCCCTCGCCCACCACCGTCTCCCAGTTGAGATAGGTGACGTGGCCACGGTAGCCCGCGCCGCTCGCGTCGAAGCGATCGAGCGCGGCGCCGAACGCCGCCGAGCGCGGCGTGCTCTCGTGGGTGTTCGCCCAGCCGCTGTCGCCCATGCCGCGGAGGTCGACGAGCTCGGTGACCTTCGCGACGTCGAGCGGCTGGGGGGCCGTCCGCGTCGGAGCGTCGGTCTCGTCGGGCTCGGTGAGCGGCACGCCGAGCGCGCCCTCGGACTCGGTCCCCTCCCCGCCGTCGTCGGCGACCTCTTCGGCGCGCGTGCAACCGGGCGCACACGCGAGCGCCGCGGCGAGCGCCGCGAGCGCCGGCGCTTTCGCCCGTGATTTCACGAGCCTCACGAGCACCTCAGGCGTTCCCCGGCGCGCCGCTCGGGCGCGGGAGATCGGCCGGCACCGCGGCGGGGGTCACGAAGAGCTCGCCGTCGCGGTACTCCTGCACCTCGCGGCGCGGGCCGAACACGGCGTCGGGATCGGGGAAGCAGAGCGCCTCGCGCAGGACGTCGTCCATGTGCTCGGCGAGCACGATGCGCGTCGCCTTGAGCACGCGCCGCGGCACCTCGCGGAGGTCCTTGCGGTTCTCGCGGGGGACGACGACGGTGGTGATGCCCGAGCGGTGCGCCGCGAGGAGCTTCTCCTTCAGGCCGCCGATGGCGAGCACGCGCCCGCGGAGGGTGAGCTCCCCGGTCATCGCCACGTCCTTGCGCACGGGGACCCGCACGAGCGCGCTGGCGAGCGACGTCGCCATCGTGACGCCGGCGCTCGGCCCGTCCTTGCGGATGAACTCGGGGAAGTGAACGTGCACGTCCACCTTCTGGTAGAAATCCGGCTCGAGCCCGAGCACCGCGGCGCGCGAGCGCACGTAGCTCATGGCCGCCTGGGCGCTCTCCTCCATGCCCTTCTCGAGGAGGCCGGTGATGACCAGCTTCCCCTTGCCCGCCACCACCGCGACCTCGCAGGCGAGGAGCTCGCCGCCGCCGTTGCTGGTGACCGACAGGCCGTTGGTGAGCCCGATCTCGTCGTGCTCTTCCTTCTTCCCCACCCGGTACTTCGGCACGCCGAGGTACTTCGGGATCGTCTTGGCGGGGATGTCGATGACCTGCTCCTTGCCCTCGGTCACGACCTGGCGCGCGACCTTGCGGCACACGCTCGAGATCTCGCGCTCGAGGGAGCGCACCCCGGCCTCGCGGGTGTAGTGGTGCACGATGGTGCGGATCGCGCTCTCGGTGAGGTTCATCTTCACGTCCTCGAGCCCGCACTCCTTGATCTGGCGCGGGACGAGGTACTTCACCGCGATGTTCATCTTCTCGAACTCGGTGTAGCCCGACAGCTGGATGATCTCCATGCGGTCCTGGAGCGGCACCGGGATCCCCGACAGCGTGTTGGCCGTCGTGATGAACATCACGTCCGACAGGTCGTAGTCGAGGTCGAGGTAGTGGTCGTTGAACGTGTCGTTCTGCTCGCCGTCGAGGACCTCGAGGAGCGCCGCCGCGGGATCGCCGCGGAAGTCGGTCGACATCTTGTCGATCTCGTCGAGGAGGAACACGGGGTTGTTGGTGCCCACCTTCTTGAGCGACTGGATCAGCTTGCCCGGCATCGCGCCGATGTAGGTGCGGCGGTGGCCGCGGATCTCGGCCTCGTCGCGCACGCCGCCGAGCGAGAGCCGGACGAACTTGCGCCCGGTCGCCCGCGCGATGCTCTTCACGAGGCTCGTCTTGCCTACGCCGGGGGGGCCCACGAAGCAGAGCACCGGGCCCTTGAGCTTCTTGGTGAGCGCCTGGACCGCGAGGTACTCGAGGATGCGCTCCTTGATCTTCTTGAGGCCGTAGTGGTCGGCGTCGAGGATCTCCTCGGCTTGCGCGAGGTCGTAGTTCTCCTCGGTCTTGTCGTACCAGGGGAGCGAGATGATCCAGTCGATGTAGTTCCTCACCACCGTCGCCTCGGCGCTGGTGGGGTGCATCATCTTCAGCTTCTTGAGCTCCTTCTTGACCTTGGCGACGGCCTCCTTGCTCATCCGCTTGGTCTTGAGCTGCTCCTCGATCTCCTGGATCTCGTTCTTGAACTCGTCGCGCTCGCCGCCACCCAGCTCCTTCTGGATCGCCTGCATCTGCTCGTTGAGGTAGTACTCCTTCTGCGTCTTCTCCATCTGCTTCTTGACGCGGGAGCGGATCTTCTTCTCGACCTGCAGGATCTCGATCTCGGCCTGCATCAGCTCGTGGAGCTTCTCGAGGCGCTTGGAGCTGTCGTCGGTCTCGAGCAGGCTCTGCCGGTCGGCGAGCTTCACGGTCGGCAGGTTCGCCACGATCGTGTCCGACAGGCGCGCCGGATCGTCGATCGTCTGCACCTGCATCAAGACCTCGGGCTGGACCTTCTTGTTCAGCTTCACGTAGGTCTCGAACGCGCCCTGGACGCTGCGCACGAGCGCCTCGACCTCCACGCCGCGGGCCACGTTCTCGACGATCTCCTCGACCTCGACCACGAAGAACTCGTCGGTCTGGGCGAAGCGGCGCGTCCGCGCTCGGCGCTTGCCCTCGACCAGCACCTTCACCGTCCCGTCGGGGAGGCGGAGGAGCTGCATCACCGTGCCGAGGGTGCCGACCTGGAAGATGTCGTCGGGCGTCGGCTCGTTGGTGTTCTTGTTCTTCTGGGCGGCGAGGAAGATGTCCTTGTCGCGCGTCATCGCGGCGTCGAGGGCGTTGATGCTGCGCTCGCGACCCACGAAGAGCTGGCTCACCATGTGCGGGAACACGATGATGTCGCGCAGCGGAAGCAGCGGCAGGATCCGCTTCTTGCCCCCCTTGTCCTTGCCGTCGTCGTTCTTGAAGAACATTTCTCGACGTTTACTCCCGAAGGGGCCAAACGCCAAGCGCGCGGCGCGAAAGGCGCCCGCCCGTCACTCGCAGAAGCGATAGGGCAGGTCGGGGAACGTCCCTACGCAGGCCCGGCCGGCGGGGCACTCCGCCGGATCCAGCGACTGCCTGTCGCAGCCGATGCGGCCGTTGCCGCCTGCGTCGAGGCTGCAGGGGGCGCACGTCGCCGGCGCGACGCACTCGGCTTTGGCGACCGAGAGGGACGTACAGGCCGAGATGCCGCGTTGGCAGCAGACGAGCCCGGCGGGGCAGTCGGTCTTGTCGTCGCACTCGATCGCGTGGGCGTTCAGCGTATCGCCAGCGTCGTCCTTGCGCTCGGGGCACGTGGACCCCTCGATGCACGCCGTCCGGCGGATGACTCCGAGCCGGTCCCAGACGCAGCAGATCTCGAGCCCCGCCACGCACTTCTCGTCGGCGCCGCAGACGATGGTCGCCGGGCGGGCGTCGCCTCCGTCCGCGCCCGCGTCGAGGCCCGCCTCGGCGCTGCCCGAGGCGTCGGGGCCGACGGCCGCGTCGGTGGACGCGTCCGGGGCGCTCCCGCCCGGCTCCGAGTCGAACGAGTCGCACGCCGCGACGGCGAGCGCGAAGGCCGCGCCGAGCACGCCCACGCCCCCCGCTGCCATGCGCCAAGGTCGCATGCCGAGCCCGCCCGCGGGCCCGTCAGGCCAGCTCGGCTTCCTTCTGGTACACGATGAGCGGGGCCTCGCCCTTCGTGATCACTTCCTCGTTGATCACCGCTTCTTTGATGCCCTGGCGCGACGGGATGTCGTACATGATGTCGAGCATCGCGTTCTCGAGGATGGCGCGGAGCCCGCGGGCTCCGGAGTTGCGCGCGAGGGCTTCCTTCGCCACTGCTGCGAGCGCCGTCTTCGTGAACTTGAGCTTCACCCCGTCCATCTCGAAGAGCTTCTGGAACTGCTTGATGATGGCGTTCTTCGGCTTCGTGAGGATGTCGATGAGCGCTTCGTCGTTGAGCTCGTGGAGCGTCGCGATCACCGGCAAGCGGCCGATGAACTCCGGGATGAGCCCGAACTTGAGGAGGTCCTCGGGCTGCACCTGGGCGAAGAGGTCGCCGATCTTGAAGTCCTTCTTGGACTTGATGTCGGCGCCGAAGCCCATCGCCTGCTGGCCGATGCGGCGCTGGACGATCTGATCGAGGCCCACGAACGCGCCGCCGCAGATGAAGAGGATGTTCTGGGTGTCGACCTGGAGGAAGTCCTGCTGCGGGTGCTTGCGGCCGCCCTTCGGGGGCACGTTGGCGATCGTCCCCTCGATGATCTTGAGGAGGGCCTGCTGCACGCCCTCGCCCGACACGTCGCGGGTGATGCTCGGGTTGTCGCTCTTTCGGCTGATCTTGTCGATCTCGTCGATGTAGACGATGCCGCGCTGCGCCCGCTCGACGTCGTGGTCGGCGTTCTGCAGGAGCTGGACGATGATGTTCTCGACGTCCTCGCCGACGTAGCCGGCCTCGGTGAGCGTCGTCGCGTCGGCGATCGCGAACGGCACCGAGAGGATCTTCGCGAGCGTCTGCGCGAGGAGCGTCTTGCCGCTGCCGGTCGGCCCGATGAGGAGGATGTTGCTCTTCGCGAGCTCGACCTCGTCGGTGGCCACGCGCGAGTCGATGCGCTTGTAGTGGTTGTGGACCGCGACCGCGAGGATCTTCTTCGCTCGCTCTTGCCCGATGACGTAGTCGTCGAGGATCGTCTTGATCTCGGAGGGCTTCGGGATGGGAGCGGCGCCGTAGGCCGGCTCGTCCTTCTCCACCTCTTCCGCGATGATGTCGTTGCACAGGCCGATGCACTCGTCGCAGATGTAGACGGTGGGTCCGGCGATGAGCTTCTTGACCTCCTTCTGCGATTTTCCGCAGAAAGAACAGTTCAAGTTCCCGTTCTGGTGGTCGTCACGCCTGCGCTCCACGCTCGCCTCTCCTCGGGGAATACGGCCGCAGCTCTCGAACCCCTCACCAAGATAGACCCCGGGGCCGGGGACCGCAACATTCGGTCACTCCGGCCCCGTCGGCCCCAGCGTCGGGTTCGAGCCCTCTCGGCGGGTTTACTTGTCCTTGGCTCCGGGCTCACCCTTCTTGGGGGGCGACACCACGTTGTCGATGAGCCCGTACTCCTTCGCCTGAGCTGCGCTCATGTAGAAGTCGCGGTCGATGTCCTTCAGCACCTGGTCGCGGTTGCGCCCCGTGTTGGTGGTGAGGATGTCGGTGAGGAGGTCCTTCAAGTGCCTGATTTCGCGGGCTTGGATCTCGATGTCGGAGGCTTGACCACGTGCACCGCCGAGGGGCTGGTGGATCATGATCCGCGCGTTCGGGAGCGCGAGGCGCCGACCCTTGTGGCCCGAGCAGAGGAGCACCGCCGCCATCGACGCCGCCATGCCGAGGCAGGTCGTCGAGACCGGGCAGCGCACGTATTGCATCGTGTCGTAGATGGCGAGCCCGCTGTACACCACCCCACCCGGGGAGTTGATGTAGAGCATGATCTCCTTGTCGGGATCTTCGCTCTCCAAAAAGAGAAACTGGGCGATGACGATGTTCGCGACGATGTCGTTGATCTCGTCGCCGAGGAAGACGATGCGGTCCTTGAGGAGGCGGTCGAAGATGCTCCAGTGACGCTCGCCGCGGTGCGTCGTCTCGACGACCGTCGGGATGATGATGTTCTTGGCCGCCTCGATCGTACGGATGGCCTCGGTGCGAGTCTCCGGTCGCTTCGTCAGCATGAGCTCCTCCTCACTTCGTCTCTTCCTTGGCGGCCGCATCGTCCGCCTTCGGCGGATCGCCGTCGACAATCTTCGACTTCGACTCGAGGAAGTCCAGGATCTTGTCCTCGAGGATCATGCCGATGAGGATGTCGCGCTTCGCCTTCTCCCGGTACTCGACGCGGAGCTTGGCGATGTTCTTCCCGGTCTCGGCGGCGAGCTCCTGCATGCCCTTCTCGAGGTCCTCGTCGGTGACCTTGAACTCGTTCTTCTTGGCGATGGCGGCCATGAGCAAGCCGGCGCGCACCTTGCGCTCCGCGTCGACGCGGATCTGCTTCTGGAGCGCCTCGAGGCTCTCCTTCGTGAAGCGCTGGCCGAGCCGGCGGGCCGACATCGCGACCTCCTGCTCCATGAGGCGCGCCTGCTGCTCGACGAGGCTCGGGGGCACGTCGCACGGGTTGTTGTCGTTGAGCTTGGTGACGATCTGCTCCGCGACCACGGTCTCGGACCGGTCCTTGGCGATCTTCTCGAGCTGGCTGTGCACGTTCGCGCGCAGCTCGACCAGGGTCTGGAAGTTGCCGACGTCCTTGGCGAGCTCGTCGTCGAGCGCCGGCAGGACCTTCTCCTTCACCTCGGTGATGGTGACCTTGAAGCTCCCCGTCTTGCCCCGGAACTCCGCCTTCGGGTGGTCGTCCGCGAACTTGGCGTCCGCGGTGAAGGTGTCGCCGACGTTCTTGCCGGCGAGCGCGGCGTCGAGCTCCGGCAGCGCCTGGCCGGCGCCGACCTCGATCTGCACGCCCTGGCCGCCGCCGTCCTTGACCTCGGCGCCGTCGATCGACAGCGTGAAGTCGAGGGTCACGACGTCGTTCGCCTTGGCGGCGCGCGCGGGCTCGGGGGCCTTGAGGGTGGAGTGCGCGGTGCGGATGCGCTCGAGCTCGGCCTCGACCGCCTTCTCGTCGACCTCGACCTTGGGCCGGAAGAGCTCGAAGCCCTCGTACTTCACGTCCTCGATGTCCGGCTGGACCTCGAAGCGGGCCTTGTAGGCGAACGTGGTGGTCGCCTCGAGGCGCCCCGGCTCCACGACCGGCTGGCTCACCGCGATGAGGTTCTTCTCGGTCAGCGCGCGGGGGAGCGTGTCGTTGACGAGGCTGTTGACGACGTCGTTCTGCACCTGGGGCCCGAACAGCCGGCGCAGCACGTCGCGCGGGGTCTTGCCCGGCCGGAAGCCTTTGACGTGCGCCTTCTTGCTGAGCGTGTTGTAGGCCTTCTCGAGCTCGGTCTTCACCGTGTCGGCGGGCACCTCCACGGACAGCTCCATCATGACGGGCGAAATGCGGTTCGTTGAGATCTGCATCGGGGGAACGGCGGAAATAACGAGGCTTATCGCTGGGGTCAAGGGTCCTCCGCGGTATTTTCGGGGTGAGGGCGAGCCGAGCGGGGAAAAGCGGCTCCCGAAGGCGAGCCCCTCCGGCTCCGCGGCGCGGCCGCTCCGGCCCCTCGGCGCGTTCGCTGCGACCGCGCGGGCGCGCGCGCCGCCCTCAGGAGGTCGGCTCGAGGATCGGCGCGAGCGCGCGGTCGACGAGCGCGACCCGCTCCGCGACGATCGCGCGGGCGGCGCGGAACGCCTCGCCGGCGCGCAGACCGTCGAGCAGCCGCGCCGTGTCGAGCCACCCGAGATCGGTGAGGCCGAGCGCGACCGCGTGCTCGAGGGCGCGCTCGGGCGCCGACGCCCGCCCGAGCCAGAGCTCGACCTCGAGGGCGAGGACGGCGCCGAAGATCCGGCGTCGAAGGTGTGACGCGCGGAGCCCCTCGACCGGGCGCAGCGCGAGCGCGACGTCGGCCGGCGTCGCGACCCTGCGCAGGTGGCGCGCGGCGAGATCCGCCCAAGGCCCCCTGCCGTCGAGCGCGGCGGCGGCGCGCCCGGGGTCCGTCCCCGCGGCGATGATCGCGCGCATGAAGACGACGGCGACGAGCTGCCGGACCTCCCCCGCCCGCCCGCCGACGTCGAGGAGGTCCCACGCGAGGCGATCGTCGCCGCCGCGAGCGGCGTGGACGGCCTCGTTCATCCTCGCGACGACGAGGTCCGGCGCGAGCCGCCGGGCGAGCACGTATTCGTCCCGCGCCTCCGCGGTGTGCCCGCACTCCGAGAGGATCGACGCGAGCGTCGCGTGGGCCTCGGCGTTCGACGGCGCCGACGACAGCGCGCTCACGAGCGCCGACGCCGCGCCCGCGTTCTCGTTGGCGTTGAAGAGCACGGCGCCGAGCGCGGCCTGCACCTCCGGCATCTCGGGCGCGAGGCGCAGCGCCCGCTGGATCACCGCGCGCGCCTCCACCATCACGTCGAGGTGCCAGTCGCGCAGGCGCGAGAGGGCGACGGCGTACGCCGAGAGCACGAGCGGGTCCTCGGGCGCGCGCGCGGCGGCCTCGGCGAGCAGGCGCGCCGCGCCGTCGTCGCCCTCGTAGCTCGCGAGCTTGGCGCGCCCGCGCAGGTACAGATCGACGGTCTCGCCGTCGCGCCGCAGGGCCGGGCGCGAGTGCGGGCGGCCGCCCGACACCACCGCCGCGATCTCCACCGCCGCCCGATCCATCGCGCCGATGAGGCCCGCGAACGGCGCCGAGACGACGTCGGCCCAGAGGAGGAGCCCGTCGGTCGCGCCGCGGGCCTGGATCGAGACGTGGACGAGGTCGCCGTCCAGGCTCACGCGGCCATCGACGAGGACGAGGGTGTCGGGCTCCGCCCGCGGCCCCGAGCGCACCACGCGATCGCCGCTCGCGAGCCGCTCGGCGAGCTCCGCCGCGAGCGCGACCGCGAGCTCGGCGGCCCCCGACTCCACCACGAACGGGCGCACGTGCACCACGCTCGCGCGGACGTCGGGCTCGACCACCGGGCGCGGGGCGCGGCGCGCAGGATCGATCCCGTTCGATACGGTCGCGAGCGCGCGGGCGACGACCCCGAGCTCCTCGGGTCGCCCGGCGGGGTCGTCGGCGAGGCACCGGGCCACCACCTCGGCGAGATCCGCGCCGACGGGCCGGAGGGC
>JAEUKG010001156.1 GCA_016794325.1 Myxococcales bacterium
GGTGCGCCGGCTCCCCGAAGACCCTCGCCACCGGCCAGCGCGCCCCGCGCGAGATCGCCGCCGATGCGCAGTCGATCTACTGGATCAACCGCGGCGACAAGACCGTGATGAGATGCGCGCGCGTGGGCTGCGCCAACCCAGAGGTGGTCGGGCGGACACCCGGAGAGATCGGCCTCCTCGCGCTCTCCAGCACCCACGTGTATTTCGCCGACCTCGAGAACGGCGTCATCCGCCGCGTCCCGAAATCACGCTGACGCTCGCCCGGGGCTGAGGGAAGGTCCAAGGCGCTCGGCCGGTGCCAAGTCGACGAAGGAGACTTGGCAGGGGCTGAGGGACTCGAACCCACGACCTGCGGATTTGGAATCCGCTGCTCTACCAACTGAGCTAAACCCCTGTTGAATCCACGCTTACCCCACCCCACAAGCGTTCGCAAGGGGAGCGAACGTGGGGTTCGCGCGTACGATGGAGCCATGGGCGCGGACTACATCGGGTTTCGGAGCTGCGGTCTCCAGCGGTCGCTCGGCCCCGAGGGCTTCCTCGGCAAGTTGAAGCTCCGCGCGTACAAAGGCGCGATCGAGGCGCAGGTGCCTCCGGAGCAGCGGGCGACGGTGAAGATCCAGGTGCAGGTGACCAACCGCCCGCCGCGAGCGCTCGACTACGCGACGATCTGCGCGGAGCTCGAGACCTTCCTCGCCGGCTCGCCGGAGTGCGCGTCGTGCCCGCTCGCCGGGGGCAACCCCGTCGGGTGCTACCGGTACGTCGGGTACCCGATCGACGCCATCGCCGAGGAGCTCGTCTTCTCGTTCTTCTGCCGCGATCTCGACACCCCCGACTCCATCGCGGACCAGCTCTATCGGGATATCGTGTCTCGCGTGCCTCAGGGCAGCGGCTGGCACACGCAGCGCCCGCGCCCGCTGGCCGAGCTCCCCGCGCCGCTCGTCCACGTGACCCCCAGAGGGCGCCGCGTCGACAGCGCGCAGGTGCTCGCTGGGCTCTTCGCCTCGCTCGAGCACCCGGCGATGCTGGTCGGGTACGCGCGGTTCTTCGGCGAGCTCCTCCAGCACGTGGCCGAAGAGCGCGCCAAGGTCGCGGTGATGGGGCCCGACGGCAAGGTCCAGGTGAAGGTCGAGCTCCGGCCGGGCGAAGATCCGACCGCGGCCACGCAGCGCGCGCTCGAGCGCGCGAGGGCCATCTACGGCTCCCGCACCCTCGCGGAGCTCGCCGACGTCGCCGAGCTCCTCCACCAGGCGATCCCGTACGCGATGAACGGTCAGGGTTCGGTCCTCGTCGACAGCTGACGCGCGCTCACGGCTCACCGCACGGCGCGCCGGCGTCCGCGTCGGCGGGCGGGTCGCTCGGCGGATCGGCGGGCGGATCGCTCGGCGGATCGGCGGGCGGATCGCTCGGGGCTGCGTCGGCGCCGCCGTCGCCTCGGGGCGCCTCCGCGCCCGCGTCGGGCCGCGCAGGGGTCGGCGTCGCCGGCTTCTGCGGGACGGGCGGGTCCTCGACGTCGCCGGTCGCCGTCTGCGCCGCGCTGCTCCACTCACCCTCCGGCGCGGCGCCCATGCAGGCGGTGAGCACTGGGGCGAGGGCGACGGCCGCGAGCTGCCCCGCGCGCCGCAGGAGGCCCTGGCGCGCGACGAGCTGCTCCTGGAACCACACGTTGCCGTGCTCGTCGTGGAGGTAGCGGACGCAGAGGCCCTCGCCCTTCGACGCGAGCAGCTTCCTCGCCGCGGTCTCGCGCAGCGCCGACAGGTCGTGCACCAGCTTCTTGCACTCGCCGCAGAACCGTCCCCGATCGCGCGGATCCATCGTCGACCAGTCGGCGTTGCAGGGCGTGGCGATCGGAAGCTCGGTCTTGTTCATGCCCCGAGACAGAGCAACCGATGTGCCACCGCGAAACGTCGGGAAATCCCGCGGTGTCCTCGGCCGTGCGCCGCGGCGCCGGCTGACATTCGTGTCGCGAGACCCGCGCCCCGCCGGGGCAAACTATTCCAATAGGGATATTCTATCTCTTGCGGTTGGTGACCGGGAGCTCCGGGCAGCTCGGGCTCGCCCACAAGAGGCCGTCCTCGGTCGCGCACACCGGGACACCCGCGATCCGCAGCTCCGAGGGGGGCGTCCGCTCGAGGGCGACCCGCGCGATGCGGCCCTCGGGGGCCGGCGCGTCCGACGTCGCGCCGTCGTCGCCGAAGGTGCGCACGAACGCGCGGTCGGCGCAGCGGACGAGGGCGGTCGTCGGCTCGAGCGTGACGTCGTCGATCGCGCAGCCCTCCGGGACGGGGGTGTCGGTCCAGCCCCCGCGGCCGCTGATGACGACGCGCTCGCCCCCGCCGCCCACGATGTGGGCGAGGAGCGCTCCGTTCGTGAGCCGCCTCGCGCCGGCGAACATGCACCCCCCCTCGCTCACGGGGGCGCTGCGGCAGGGCAGCTTGGCGCGGATCTCCGTGACGCCACGGGACTCGCCGACCGCCCCCGCCGCGGCGTGGAGGATCTCCCCGCTCGCCCACGCGACCTGGCCGGTCGTGGAGGGGACGAGCTCGAGCGCTCCCGGCGCGAGGGGGGTCTCGTCGAGGAGCCGCTCACGGCCGTCGCGGTCGATCGCGACGACCTCGGCGCCGCGTTTGCCCGCGCGAACGATCACGCCCCCCGCGTCCGTCTGGAGCGCGGAGCAGATCGGCCGCGGGGCCGTCGCGCGCGGGTCGAGCCAAGACCCGTGGCACCTTCGCTCGTGGACCATCCCGATCGCCACACCCGCCTTCCCGAGCCACACGACGTCGGTGACGCTGCGGTCGAGCAGACGAGCGTCGGCGTCGGAGATCGGCCAGCGCCGCGCGGTCTTGGCCTCGAAGTCCCACACGGCGACGCCGTCGGGCGGCTCGGTCGTGCTCGCGGCGGCCGGGAGATCGCTCGCGACGAAGCGCGCGGTCGCGGCGGCGCGCTCCGCGGGCTCCTCGCCGCCGCGCAGGAGCAGCTCGTTCGGCCCCGCGGTCCCCGCCGAGCGCGTCAGCCGCACCGCGACCCGGTGCTCGCGGTCGACGAGGTCGAGGACGGTCGCCGCCGGCGAGCCGGGCGTGGAGACCTGGAGCGCGAGGTGATCGGGCCCGTACGCGCCACCCGACACGAAGTCGCCGGCCATCACGCCCTTCACGGCGCCCGACGCCGGATCGATCGTCACGATCGTGCTCCCGAGCGCGCCCCACGCGGTCAGCCGCAAGCGGCCTCGGTCGACCTTGCGATCCAGGCTCGAGCGCCGCGCGCCGGCAGGGACGGCGCGCGGCAGGGCGCTCGTCCTTCGCACCTCCGCGAGCCACGCGTCGCGCGCGCGCGTCGCCTCGTCGCAGGCGAGCGGCGCGTTCGCCCACGGGGCTCGCTTCGGGTTCGGCGGTGCGGCGGCGACGCACCCGCGAGGCGGATAGAGGAGCGTGACGACGGTCGGGGGCGGCGCGCCCGTCGTCGCCGGCAGCGGCGCGGGGACGCTCGATGCGCTCGCCGTCGCGACGGGCCGCGCCGAGGCGGAGGCCGCGGGGGCGCGCGTGGAGCGGGGTTGCGGCGCCTGACACGCCTGACACGAGAGGGGAGCCACGAGGAGGCCGAGCCACGCGAGCCATGCGGCGGAGGAGCGCATCGGCTCAGGATAGTGCCCCTCGGGCGCGGAAATATCCCGGCGCAGACGCGGGTTTTCCTCACTCGACCCGCCCACCTCCAAAGCCTTGCGGAATCCTCCCAATCTGGTATCGAGTCCCCCCCGCCCTCCGAGGCGATCGTCCGTCTTTTGTCTTTCGAATTTCCTCGCCGCCGCCGCCTCGTTGGGCGGCGACCCCCAGCTCTTCCGAGGCTAACGCCGAATCATGAGCAAAACCGCTGATTTGGACACCGAGAAGCCCGACGCCGAGGAGGAGACCTCCGGCGAGCGGGAGGCGTCCACCGAGGCCGACGCCGGAGCGTCGGAGAACCGCCAGCTCGAGAAGGCCGCCAAGCCCGAGGACGAGCCCGCCGACGAGGCGAGCGCAGCGACGCCCCAGCAGCTCGGCCACAAGCGCTTCGTCTACGCCGGCTACATGGGCGGCGCGATCGCGATCGCCTTCCTCTTGTCGAAGATAGGCAACATGGCTTGGTACCGCGTGTCGCAGTGGAAGCCCCAGTGGGGCCTCGGCGACCCGAAGGACGAGCTCATCATGGGCGTGAGCGCCGGCATCGGCGGCCTCGTCGCCCTGTACTACTGGCGCAAGAAGCGCGCGCGGCAGTACATCGAAGAGGTGGCCGAGGAGCTGTCGAAGGTCACCTGGCCTTCGCGCAAAGAGGTCACGAACTCGACCGCGGTCGTGGTCTTCACCACGCTCTCCATGACGGTCTTCTTCGCGCTCATGGATCAGTTCTGGCGCTACGTCACCGACAAGATCTACTCGTTCTGAGCTGTCGTTTCTCGTTCCTTTTCCGAGGTTCGGGCTCCACCACCGCAGTCCCGCATGAACGTCGTCGAGAGTCCCGCAAGGTGCGCAATGTCTAAGAAGTGGTACGTCGTCCAGACCTACTCCGGTTTCGAGAACAAGGTCAAAGAGTCGCTGCTCCAGCGCATCAAGGAGCACGGCAAAGAGGCTCTGTTCGGCGAGATCCTCATCCCGACCGAGACGGTGCAAGAGGTCCGGCCCAACGGCAAGAACCGCGTTCGGCAGAAGAACAGCTTCCCCGGCTACATCTTCGTCGAGATGGACATGAGCGAGGAGGCCTGGCACCTCGTCAAGGACACCCCGAAGGTCACGAGCTTCGTCGGCAACCAGCGCCCGCAAGAGGTGAAGCCTCCGCAGATGGAGGACCTCCGGAAGAGCATCGTCGAGGGCGCGGTGAAGCCGAAGCCCCGCGTCTCCTTCGAGGCCGGCGACGAGATCCGCGTCATCGACGGCGCGTTCGCCAACTTCTCGGGCACGGTCGAAGAGGTCAAGCCCGACAAGCAGAAGCTCAAGGTCAAGGTGTCGATCTTCGGTCGCGCCACGCCCGTCGAGCTCGACTTCTCCCAGGTCGAAAAGCGCGCCTGATTTCCGGTCCGGGGGGCGCATCTCCCTCCCGTGCCCGTGCCCGTGCCCATGCCCGTGGTGCCCGTGCACGTGCCCGCGGCTCCAGCCGCAGCGCGAAATACCACCGCCGCAGACGGCATTTGATCCGTGGCCCGTTTGCTGCTACATACCGCCCCCCTTCGAGAAACACCCCGATTTCTCGGCAAAAGCGCACTACGACCCGCCCTCTGCGCCCCGCAAGGCGGACCTCGTAGGAGCTAGGAGTCTCGTCCGATGAAGAAGATCACTGGCTACATCAAGCTGCAGCTCCCCGCGGGCAAGGCGAACCCGGCGCCCCCGGTCGGCCCCGCGCTCGGTCAGCACGGCGTCAACATCATGGGCTTCTGCAAGGAGTTCAACGCCAAGACCGCCGGCGGCGACATGATCATCCCCGTGGTGATCACCGTCTACAGCGACCGCTCCTTCACCTTCATCACGAAGACGCCTCCCGCGAGCGCGCTCCTGAAGAAGGCGGCCGGCCTCTCCACCGCGAAGAAGCCGGGCTCGGGCAGCAAGGAGCCCAACAAGAACAAGGTCGGCAAGATCTCCAAGGACACGCTGAAGAAGCTGGCCCAGGAGAAGTTCTCCGACATGAACTGCGGCTCGCTCGAGGCCGCCGAGCGCACGATCGCCGGCACCGCCCGCTCGATGGGCATCACCATCGAGTGACGAAAGACCCTTCGATCCATGCATGGTGCATGGTTCGACCTGGGTGCCCTCGCCGCCCGTGGGCAGGCACCCGAAACCTCGAGACCACCGAATGAATGCTCGCTCGCGAGCCGGTGGGAGGCCGAGGTCTCTCCGAAGAGCCTCAGCCGCAAAGGAGGACAATGCCGAAGGTAGGTAAGAAGCGTGTCGCGGCGCTCAAAGACGTCGACGTCGCGCGCAAGTACACGGTCGAAGAGGCCTGCTCTCTCGTCAAGAAGACGAAGACGGCCAAGTTCGACGAGACGGTCGACCTCGCGGTCCGGCTCGGCGTGAATCCGAAACACGCCGATCAGATGGTCCGCGGAGCGCTCGTCCTTCCTCACGGCACGGGTCAGACCGTGCGCGTGCTCGTGTTCGCCAAGGGCGACAAGGAGCGCGAGGCCCGCGAGGCCGGCGCCGACTTCTCCGGGTCCGACGACCTGGTGGCCAAGGTCAGCGAAGGCTTCATGGATTTCGATCGCGTCATCGCCACGCCCGACATGATGGGCGCGGTCGGTAAGCTCGGTCGTATCCTCGGTCCGCGCGGCCTCATGCCGAACCCCAAGGTGGGCACCGTCACCTTCGACGTGGGCAACGCCGTCCGCGACGCCAAGGGTGGCAAGATCGAGTATCGCGTCGAGAAGGCGGGCATCGTCCACGCCCGCATCGGCAAGAGCTCGTTCACCGAGCAAGCGCTCGCCGACAACGCGAAGGCGCTCATCAACGCCCTCGTCCGCGCCAAGCCTTCGACCGCCAAGGGCACGTACCTCCGGAGCATCACGCTCACGAGCACGATGGGCCCCGGCTTCAAGGTCGATCCGTCGCACTTCATCGGCAAGACCGAGGAGGCCTGATCATGGCTGCCCCCACTTCGATCAAAACCAGCGCCGCGGGGTCTTCGGGACCGAAGCCCGGCTCGCGCGAAGCCAAGACGATGGCGATCGCCGAGGTGAAAGCCCGGTTCGACCGCATGACCTCCGCCGTCTTCCTCGACTACAAGGGGATGACCGTGGCGAGCGCGACCAAGCTTCGCGCGAGCTTCAAGAAGGCGGGCGTCGAGTACAAGGTCGTCAAGAACACGGTCGTCAAGCACGCGCTCAAGGGCGCGGACTACGCCCCGAAGCTCGACGACGTGCTCGCCGGAATGACCGGCATCGCCTGGAGCTACGAAGACCCGTCGGCGGCCGCCAAGGTCGTCAAAGCCTTCCGCAAAGAAGAGGGCGAGGCGGGCGAGAAGCTCCAGATCAAGGCAGGCCTCGTGGAGGGTCAGGTTCTCGACGGCAAGGGCGTCGAAGACCAGCTCGCGACGATGCCGGGCAAGGACGAGCTGCGGGCGAAGCTGCTCGCGACCTTCCAGGCCCCGATGCAGAACTTCGTCATGCTCCTCAACGCGCCCGCGCAGAACTTCGCGTACCTGCTCAGCGCCAAGAAGGACAAGGCCGAGAACGCTGGCTGAGAGGCCGGACCACGTCACCCCAGCCGCTCTCGGGCGGCGACCAAGCTCACCGCCGCTTCGCGGCAAAGATTTCGATCGTTCGATTAGGAGATTACGAAAATGGAACTCAACAAGGATCAGGTCATCGACTACCTCAGCAACCTCCCGGTCATCCAGCTCGCCGAGCTGATCAAGACCCTCGAGGACAAGTGGGGCGTCAAGGCTGCTCCCGTCGCGGTCGCCGCTGTCGGCGTCGGCGGTGGCGCGGCTCCCGCGGCCCCTGCGGAGGAGAAGACCGAGTTCAACGTCGAGCTCAAGGAGTCCGGCGCGAACAAGATCAACGTCATCAAGGTCGTTCGCGAGATCACGGGCCTCGGCCTCAAGGAGGCGAAGGACCTCGTCGAGGGCGCGCCCAAGGTCCTCAAGGAGGGCGTCTCCAAGGCCGACGCCGAGGACATGAAGAAGAAGCTCGAAGAGGCGGGCGCGAAGGTCGAGCTCAAGTAGTGCTCGCTTCGCTCTGACTCCGAGCAACCTGCCGGGACAGGCGGGAGGGAGAGATCCCCCCGCATGTCCCTGTAGGCGTTTGTAGGACTTTTGCCTTCCTTGCCAGATGGGCTTGTGCAAGGCCCGTACCCGGCCTATAAGGCACACCCGCCCCGGCCCCCTTGACTTTTCGTTCCTCGGTCGCTTGCCCGGCCACCGAGGCAAGCCTCAATCGAGCCCTCCAGTGCGCGCCTGGATCGCTCGTGCAAGAGAGGCGTCTCACGTCGCGAGTAGGAGCAACGATGGCGAGCGTCATCCAGTCGAACTTCCGCATTCGCAAGAACCTCGGTCGTGTCCGCAAGGTCATCGAGGTCCCGAACCTGATCGACATCCAGAAGTCGTCGTACGACAAGTTCCTTCAGGCCACCGTCCCGCCGAACGAGCGGGTCGAGGTGGGCCTCCAGGCGGTGTTCCGCTCGGTCTTCCCCATCAAGGACTTCAACGGCACGAGCGAGCTCGTGTTCGTGTCGTACAACCTCGAGAAGCCGAAGTACGACGTCGACGAGTGCCGCCAGCGCGGCATGACGTTCGCGGCGCCCATCAAGGTCACCACGCAGCTGATGATCTACGACACCCGCGAGGGTGGCGAGCGCATCGTGCGCGACATCAAGGAGCAGGAGGTCTACTTCGGTGAGATCCCGCTCATGACCGAGACGGGCACGTTCATCATCAACGGCACCGAGCGCGTCGTCGTCAGCCAGCTCCACCGCTCGCCGGGCGTCTTCTTCGACCACGACAAGGGCAAGACCCACTCGTCGGGCAAGGTCCTCTACTCCGCGCGCATCATCCCCTACCGCGGCTCGTGGCTCGACTTCGAGTTCGACCCGAAGGACCTCATCTACGTCCGCATCGACCGCCGCCGGAAGATGCACGCGACGGTCCTCCTCCGCGCGCTCGGGTACAGCACGCAGGACCTCCTCAACTACTTCTACAACACCGAGACGGTGTACATCGAGAAGGGCGGCAAGCTCGGCAAGAGCGTCGAGTACGACCTCCTCGCGGGCCAGCGCTCCACGCGCGACATCAAGGTCGGCGCCGACGTCATCGTCAAGAAGAACACCAAGTTCACCAAGGCGGCGATCAAGAAGCTCAAGGAGGCCAAGGTCGATCGGCTCCCGGTCGACCCCGAGGATCTCCAGGGCAAGGTCGCGGCGCACGACATCGTCGACAAGGAGACGGGCGAGATCATCCTCGAGTGCAACGAGGAGGTCACGGTCGAGAAGCTCGAGCGCCTGCGCGAGGCGGGCATCGCCGAGTTCAAGATCCTCTTCATCGACGGCCTCAACGTCGGCAGCTACCTCCGCGACACCCTGCTCGCCGAGAAGGTGAAGACGACCGAGGACGCGATCATGGAGATCTACCGTCGTCTGCGCCCGGGCGATCCGCCCACGCTCGAGACGGCGAAGCAGCTCTTCCTGAACCTGTTCTTCAACCCCGAGCGCTACGACCTCTCGAAGGTCGGTCGCCTCAAGCTGAACTACAAGTTCTACCGCGACCTCCCCGAGGAGCAGCGGCCCGCGCTCGACACCCAGGTGCTCACCGCGCAGGACATCCTCGAGACGGTGCGCCACCTCATCGACCTGAAGAACGGTCGCGGCTCGGTCGACGACATCGACCACCTCGGCAACCGCCGCGTCCGCGCGGTCGGCGAGCTGATGGAGAACCAGTACCGCATCGGCCTCGTGCGTATGGAGCGCGCCATCAAGGAGCGCATGTCCATGTCGCAGGAGATCGACACGCTCATGCCGCACGACCTCATCAACGCGAAGCCCGTCTCCGCGGTGGTGAAGGAGTACTTCGGCAGCTCGCAGCTCTCGCAGTTCATGGACCAGACGAACCCGCTCTCCGAGGTCACGCACAAGCGTCGCCTCTCGGCGCTCGGGCCCGGCGGTCTCACCCGCGAGCGCGCGGGCTTCGAGGTGCGCGACGTCCACCCGACGCACTACGGCCGCATCTGCCCGATCGAGACCCCTGAAGGTCCGAACATCGGCCTCATCGCCTCGCTCTCCACCTACGCGCGCGTCAACGAGTACGGATTCGTCGAGACGCCCTACCGCCGCGCCGGCGAGGGCAAGGTCACCGACGAGATCTCCTGGTTCTCGGCGCTCGAGGAGGAGGGCAAGTACATCGCCCAGGCCGGCAGCCACATGGACGAGAAGGGGCGGTTCAAGGACAGCCTCGTCTCCGCCCGCCTCAACGGCGACTTCCACCTCGTGACGCCGGACATGATCCAGCTCATGGACGTGGCGCCGAACCAGATGGTGTCGGTCGCCGCGGCGCTCGTGCCCTTCCTCGAGCACGACGACGCGAACCGCGCGCTCATGGGCGCGAACATGCAGCGTCAGGCCGTGCCGCTCATCCGCTCGCAGGCGCCGTACGTCGGCACCGGCATGGAGAACCGGCTCGCGCGCGACTCCGGCGTGTGCATCGTGGCCCGCCGCGACGGCGTGGTCGAGAGCGTCGACGCCGCCCGCATCGTCGTCCGCCCCGAGGGCGAAGGCGCGGACATCCCCGACATCTACACGATGAACAAGTTCCAGCGGTCGAACCAGTCGACCTGCTTCAACCAGAAGCCCATCATCCGCGCGGGCGAGAAGGTCAAGGCGGGCGACGTCCTGGCCGACGGCCCGTCGTGCGACATGGGCGAGCTCGCGCTCGGTCAGAACGTGCTCGTCGCGTTCATGCCCTGGCAGGGCTACAACTTCGAGGACTCGATCCTCGTCTCCGAGCGCATCGCCAAGGACGACGTCTTCACCTCGATCCACATCGAGGAGTTCGAGTGCGTCGCCCGCGACACCAAGCTCGGCAAGGAAGAGGTCACCCGCGACATCCCCAACGTCGGCGAAGAGGCCCTGAAGGACCTCGACGAGAGCGGCATCGTCCGCATCGGCGCCGAGGTGAAGCCGGGCGACATCCTCGTCGGCAAGATCACGCCGAAGGGCGAGACCCAGCTCTCCCCCGAGGAGAAGCTCCTCCGCGCGATCTTCGGCGAGAAGGCCGGCGACGTGAAGGACAGCTCGCTCCGCGTCCCCCCGGGCGTCGGCGGCATCGTCATCAACGCCCGCGTCTTCGCCCGCAAGGGTACGGAGAAGGACGAGCGCGCCCAGGCGATCGAGGACGCGGAGAAGCAGCGCCTCGAGAAGATGAAGGACGAGGAGGCGAAGATCCTCCGCGACTCCTTCTTCCGCCAGGTGAAGAAGCAGCTCGTCGGTCACACGACGAACGGCAAGCTCGTCGACGACAAGGGCAAGGTCCTCCTCCAGAAGGGCCAGACCCTCGACGAGACCGCGCTCGACGGCATCCCCCACAAGTACTGGGGCGAGCTGCCGGTCGAGAGCGGCGAGGAGCTGTCCTCCAAGCTGCGCGAGCTCGAGGAGCTCATCGCCCAGCGCGAGGAGTACTTCCGCGACAAGATCGATCGCCTCTCCAAGGGCGACGAGCTGCCGCCGGGCGTCATCAAGATGGTGAAGGTCTACATCGCCATCAAGCGCAAGCTCCAGGTCGGCGACAAGATGGCCGGGCGCCACGGAAACAAGGGCGTCATCTCCCGCATCATGGCGGAAGAGGACATGCCCTACCTGCAGGACGGCACCCCGGTCGACGTGGTGCTCAACCCGCTGGGCGTTCCGTCGCGTATGAACGTCGGGCAGATCCTCGAGACCCACCTCGGGTGGGGCGCGCGGGTGCTCGGCGCTCAGCTCCAGTACATGATGGACCAGAAGTACAGCGCGCAGGCCGTGCGCGAGCACGTGACCAAGATCTACGACGGCGACGAGGAGCTCCACAAGTGGCTCTCCAAGCTCCCCGACGAGGAGATCAAGCGCGTCGGCCACAAGCTGAAGAAGGGCGTGTTCTACGCGAGCCCCGTGTTCGACGGCGCTCCGGAGAGCAGCATCAAGAACGCGCTCGGGGTCGCAGGGCTCCCGAGCTCGGGTCAGACCGTGCTCTTCGACGGCCGCAGCGGCGAGGCGTTCGACCAGGACGTCACCGTGGGCATCATGTACGTCCTCAAGCTCCACCACTTGGTCGACGACAAGATCCACGCTCGGTCGATCGGTCCGTACTCTCTCGTCACGCAGCAGCCGCTCGGCGGCAAGGCCCAGTTCGGCGGCCAGCGTCTCGGAGAGATGGAGGTGTGGGCGATGGAAGCGTACGGCACCGCGTACGCGCTCCAGGAGTTCCTCACCGTCAAGAGCGACGACGTCATGGGTCGTACCCGCATGTACGAGGCCATCGTGAAGGGCGAGCAGACGCTCGAGCCGGGTCTGCCGGAGAGCTTCAACGTGCTCATCAAGGAGCTCCAGGCGCTGTGCCTGAACGTCGAGCTCATCGAACCGGCGCAGCTCAAGGCCCCGACCGACCAGGCCGCGGAGGATTGAAGGCGGGAGGGGCCTCGCGCCCCTCCCCGTCTCTCCGTCCGCCCCCGTATCGATTTCACGTCCCCGATTAGAGAAAGGCAGCCCGATGCGCGACATCTTCTCCTTCTTCGAGAAGCCCAAGGATCCGCTCTCGTTCAGCGCGATCCGCATCTCCCTCGCGTCGCCGGAAAAGATCCGCGAGTGGTCGCACGGTGAGGTCAAGAAGCCCGAGACCATCAACTACCGCACCTTCAAGCCGGAGCGCGACGGCCTCTTCTGCGCCAAGATCTTCGGCCCGGTGAAGGACTACGAGTGCAACTGCGGCAAGTACAAGCGCATGAAGCACCGCGGGATCGTGTGCGAGAAGTGCGGCGTCGAGGTCATCCAGTCGAAGGTCCGCCGCGAGCGGCTCGGCCACATCTCGCACGCCACGCCGGTCGCCCACATCTGGTTCTTGAAGAGCCTGCCGAGCCGCATCGGCAACATCCTCGACATCTCGCTGAAGGACCTGGAGAAGGTCCTCTACTGCGAGGCCTACATCGTCATCGATCCGAAGGAGACCCCGCTCGCCCCCGGTGAGCTCCTCTCCGAGGACCGGTACATGCAGCTCGTCGACGAGTACGGCGAGGACAAGTTCCAGGCCGGCATGGGCGGCGAAGCCGTCCTCGAGATGCTCAAGAAGGTCGACGTGCACAAGCTCGGCGAGGACCTCCGCGCCGACATGCGCGCCGCCACGAGCGAGGCCAAGCGCAAGAAGATCGTCAAGCGCCTCAAGGTCATCGAGGCGTTCAAGGAGAGCGGCAACCGCCCCGAGTGGATGATGCTCACCGTCATCCCGGTGCTCCCGCCGGATCTCCGCCCGCTCGTCCCCCTCGACGGCGGCCGCTTCGCGACCAGCGATCTCAACGATCTCTACCGCCGCGTCATCAACCGCAACAACCGCCTGAAGCGCCTGCAAGAGCTCAACGCGCCCGAGATCATCATCCGCAACGAGCGCCGCATGCTCCAGGAGGCGGTCGACGCCCTCTTCGACAACGGCCGCCGCGGCAAGACGATCACGGGCCCGAACAAGCGCCCGCTCAAGTCGCTGTCCGACATGCTCAAGGGCAAGCAGGGCCGCTTCCGGCAGAACCTGCTCGGCAAGCGCGTCGACTACTCGGGCCGCTCGGTCATCGTCGTCGGCCCGACGCTCAAGCTGCACCAGTGCGGTCTGCCGACCAAGATGGCGCTCGAGCTCTTCAAGCCGTTCATCTACAACAAGCTCGAAGAGCGCGGCTACGTCAACACCATCAAGTCCGCGAAGAAGATGGTGGAGAAGGAGCGCCCCGAGGTGTTCGACATCCTCGAGGAGGTCGTCAGCGAGCACCCGGTGCTCCTGAACCGCGCCCCGACGCTCCACCGCCTCGGCATCCAGGCGTTCGAGCCGGTGCTCATCGAGGGCAAGGCCATCCAGCTCCACCCGCTCGTCTGCGCGGCGTTCAACGCCGACTTCGACGGCGACCAGATGGCGGTCCACGTGCCGCTGTCGGTCGAGGCGCAGATGGAGGCCCGCGTGCTCATGATGAGCACGAACAACATCCTCTCGCCGGCCAACGGCCGCCCGATCATCAACCCGACGCAGGACATCGTCCTCGGCCTCTACTACGCGACCCGCGAGAAGAAGTTCGCGCGCGGCTGCTACCGCGAGGGCGCGTTCGGCGTCGACAAGAAGGGCCACGCCGAGGGCTACCTCCGCGGCATCTACTCGTCGCCCGAAGAAGTGCGCATGGCGTACGACAACGGCGAGGTCACCATCCACACGGGCATCCGCGTCCGCGTGATCGACCCCGCCACCGGCGTCCGCAAGACGGTCAACACGACGGTCGGCCGCTGCCTCATCAGCGAGGTGCTCCCGAAGGGCCTCTCGTTCGACCTCGTGAACAAGACGCTCGACAAGAAGGCCCTCTCGGCCCTCATCGACGCCTGCTACCGCAAGCACAAGAACAAGGCGACGGTCCTCCTCGCCGACCGGCTCCGCTCGCTCGGCTACGACTTCGCGACCAAGAGCGGCGCGTCGATCTGCATGGACCACATGGTCATCCCGCAGGCCAAGGTCACCCTCCTCCAGGAGGCGCACGACGAGGTCCAGCGCGTCATCGACCAGTACCAGGAAGGCCTCATCACCGACGGTGAGCGCTACAACAAGATCGTCGACATCTGGGCGGGCGTGGCCGACAAGGTCACCGCCGAGATGATGCAGGAGATCGGCAAGGAGAAGGTCGTCGACCCGGAGACGGGCAAGGAGCTCATCGAGCCGTCCTTCAACCCGATCTACATCATGGCCGACTCCGGCGCCCGTGGCTCGACCCAGCAGATTCGCCAGCTCGCCGCCATGCGCGGCCTCATGGCGAAGCCGAGCGGCGAGATCATCGAGAACCCGATCACCGCGAACTTCCGCGAGGGTCTCACGGTGCTCGAGTACTTCATCTCGACCCACGGCGCCCGCAAGGGTCTCGCCGACACCGCGCTCAAGACGGCGAACTCCGGGTACCTCACCCGCCGCCTCGTCGACGTCGCGCAGGACTGCGTCATCGGCGAGTTCGACTGCGGCACCCTCGACGGCATCCGCGTCACCAAGCTCGAGGACGCCGGCGAGGTCATCCAGCCCCTCGGCGACCGCATCCTCGGCCGCGTGACGCTGGAAGACGTCGTCGACCCCCTCACCGGCGAAGTCCTCGTCCCGCTCTCCACCGAGCTCGACGAGGCCCTCGTCCGCAAGATCGAGGAGGCCGGCATCGAGGAGGTCGTCATCCGCTCGGCGCTCACGTGCCAGACCCGCCGCGGGATCTGCGCGAAGTGCTACGGACGCGACCTCGCCCGCGGCTACAAGGTCAACATCGGCGAGGCGGTGGGCATCATCGCCAGCCAGTCGATCGGCGAGCCCGGCACCCAGCTCACGATGCGCACGTTCCACATCGGTGGAGCGGCGGCGCGCGGCAAGATCGAGCAGAGCTCGCTCGAGGCGCGCAGCGAGGGCTACGCCCGCATCCGCAACGCCAACCTGGCGTTCAAGCGCGACGGGACGGTCACCGTGATGAACCGCCACGGCGAGATCATCATCGTGGACGACACCGGTCGCGAGCGCGAGCATCACCGCCTCGTCTACGGCGCGACGGTGAAGATCAAGGAAGGCGAGAAGGTCAAGGGCGGTCAGCTCCTGGCCGAGTGGGACGCGTTCGCGATGCCGATCCTCACCGAGGTCGCCGGCGTCGTGAAGTTCGGCGACATCGTCGAAGGCGTCACGATGGTGGAGAAGCTCGACGAGGTCACCGGCCTCTCGCGCAAGGTCATCATCGAGTCGCGCGCCGCGGACCTCCGCCCGCGCATCACGCTCAAGGACGGCGAGGGCAACACCCTCAAGCTCCCGAACAGCACCCTCGACGCTCGCTACCTCCTCCCGGTGGGCGCGAACATCGTCGTGCAGGACGGCGACACCATCGAGGCCGGCGAGGTCATCGCGAAGATGCCGCGCGAGACCACGAAGACCCAGGACATCACCGGCGGTCTCCCCCGCGTCGCCGAGCTCTTCGAGGCCCGCAAGCCGAAGGACCACGCGATCATCGCCGAGATCGACGGCGAGGTCTCCTTCGGCAAGGACACCAAGGGCAAGCGCAAGGTGCTCATCACGCCGTTCTCGCCCGACGGGCAGCCCCTGCCGGACCAGGCGCGCGAGTACCTCATCCCGAAGGGCAAGCACATCCAGGTCCAGCCGGGCGATCGCATGCGCGCCGGCGAGCCCTTGATGGACGGCCCGGCGAACCCGCACGACATCCTCCGGGTCAAGGGCGAGAAGGACCTCGCGGCCTACCTCGTCAACGAGATCCAGCAGGTCTACCGCCTGCAGGGCGTCGTCATCAACGACAAGCACATCGAGATCATCGTCCGCCAGATGCTCCGTCGCGTCCGCATCAAGGACGTCGGCGACACGAGCTTCCTCATCGACGAGCAGGTCGAGCGCCACATCTTCGAGCGCGAGAACCAGCGCGTCATCGAGAAGGGCGGCCGCCCGGCCGTCGCGGAGCCGCTGCTCCTCGGCATCACCAAGGCGTCGCTCTCGACCGAGTCGTTCATCAGCGCGTCGAGCTTCCAGGAGACCACCAAGGTGCTCACCGAGGCGGCCATCTGCGGCAAGACCGACACCCTCCGCGGCCTCAAGGAGAACGTCATCATGGGTCGCTTGATCCCGGCGGGCACCGGCCTCGCCGCGTACAAGCCGCTCAAGATGGTCATCGAGGGCGAAGACGTGATCGAGCGGCGCGAGCCGGTCGTCCCGCGCGTCCCCGAGTCGCTCACCGCGGTCAACGAGGAGTAACGAGCGCGGCAAGCCACGCGAGCGCGAGGAGAGGCTGGAGCCGTGAAGGCCCCAGCCTCTCCGCATTTTGGGGAGCACAGATGTGGAGCTCGCGCGGAGGCCCGTCCGGCATGGTCATGCGTTGCGCCTCGCGCGACCGCGGCTATGCTTCACGCCATGGGGCGGGCGGTGCGGGTCATCGTGGTGGAGGACCATTCGCGGACGCGTCGAGAGCTCGTTGGCGCGCTCTCTGCCGATGCGCGCACGGAGGTCGCCGGCGAGTCTGCCACGGGGGATGGCGGTGTCGCGCTTGCAGAGAAGGTCCAGCCGGACGTCGCGGTCGTCGATCTCGGGCTCCCCGACCTCTCAGGGGCGGTCGTCCTCGAGCGCATCGCCCGGGCGGCGCCGGCCTGCCGATCGCTAGCGCTCACGGTGTGTGACGACCCGGCGCGGGTCCTCGAGGCGGTGCTCGCGGGTGCTTCCGGCTATCTGTTGAAGGATGCTCCTGTCGAGGAGATCGTCGACGCCGTGGTCGAGCTCGCAGGCGGCCGCGCCCCGGTGTCCAGCCGCGTCGCGGGCGCGCTGCTCGAACGGGTGCGCAGCGTCGCCGCGCGCCCGCCGCGCGTGCCGCTGACGAGGCGCGAGTCGGACGTCCTCGCCTACTTCGTGGAGGGCTTCACGTACCAGGAGGTCGCGGTCGCGCTCGGCGTCTCGCCCCTCACCGTCCACGGGTACGCGAAGTCGCTCTACGAGAAGCTCGACGTCACCAGCAAGGCCGAGGCCGCGGCGTGGGCTGCACGGAATGGCTACGGGCGCGCCTGACGCGCCGGCGACGCGGGCGAAGGTCGAGCGAATGCTCGTCGAGCGGTACGTCGAGGCGTTCGCGCAGTACCGGAGCCCGAGCGGAGTGATCGGCATGACCGTCATCGAGGTCGTCGTCGCGTTGCTCCCCGCGGTCCCTGGCGCCAAGGAGCTCCTCGGCGTCGGCCTCCGGGCGAGCGTGCCGCTCGCGCTCGGCCACCTCCTGATCAACGTCACGGCGGCCGCGATCCACCGGCGATGGGGCCCCCTGTCTCGGCCTCATCGGATCGCCGAGGCGACGGAGACGCTCTACTCCTCGTGCTTGTCCGCAGCGTTCGTCTACGCGAGCGGGTCCGCGCGCAGCATCTTCTGGATCTTCCTCGTCGCTCTCGCGGCCCTCCTCGCGACGTCTCTCTTCACCCGGCGGTACGACCGGTGGATGCTCCTCGTCCCCCAGGCCGTGCTCGCCGGCGCGTTCTTCGCGTTCGGCAAGCCGCTCGACGGTGCGCTGACGCTCCTGGCGTCCGGGTTGATCGTCTACATGTACTGGACGGCGACGAGCGTCGGACTGCGCGGCGTGGCCGCGCAAGCGGAGCTCACGCTCGTGCGCGAGGCGATGGCAGCGGCCGCCGTCGAGGACGAGCGGCGGCGGATCGCGAGGGAGCTCCACGACGGCGTGGGCGCCGAGCTGAGCGCGCTGTTGCGCCAGGCGCGAGCGAGCCGGAGCGAGGCCGCGTCCAGCGCCGAGCTCGTGCGCCGCGCGAGCGCGAGCCTCGAGGAGCTGCGCGTCGTGGTCTGGGCCCTCCGCAAACCCGCGCGGCCGCTCGCGGAGGTCGTCGAGTACCTCGCGGTGAAGGTGCGCGACCAGTGCTCGACGGCAGGCAGGCGCGCGGTGGTTCGGCTCGAGGGGGATGGTGCGTCGGTCATGAGCTCCGCCTCCCAGAGCCTGCTCCTGAACGTGACGCAGGAGCTGGTTCGGAACGCAGTGGATCACGCGACGGCGTCGCAGGTCGAGGTGGTCATCCGGCTGGGCGAGACGCTCACCTTGTTCGTCGACGACGACGGGTGCGGGATCCCGCTGGACGCGGTGGAGCGGAGCTCGGGCGGGCTCGCGGACGCGCGAGAGCGGGCGGAGGGCCTCGGAGGTACGCTCCAGATCGAGCGGGTTCCGCACGGATCACGCGTCGTCGTCACGCTCCCCTGGGCGGCGATCACGCGGGAGGCCCCCCCCGATCGGGGGGTTGAGGCGTAGCGGCTGGGCGGTAACGTAACCCTCAGCGCCCGGATCGTCGGAGGGCGAGGAGGAGGGACCCATGGTGAGGAGAGAGCAGACGTTCACGCGAGGCCTCGTGGCGGCTCTGGGCCGGACCCGAGGCGTGGTCGGCACAGCGCTGGTCGCGGCTCCGGCGCTCGCGTTCGCGGCGTGCAGCTCGGACGGCGATCCCGCCGGTGGGGGCTCGTCGTCGAGCAGCGGGGGCTCGTCGTCGAGCAGCGGGGGCTCGTCGTCGAGCGGGGGCTCGTCGTCGAGCAGCAGCAGCTCTTCCAGCGGTACCGCGGGCGCGGTCTGGTACACCGCGGCTGACGGGATCGTTCGCACCGACCTCGCGAGCGCTGGCGCGGCGACGAAGATCCCTGGCGCGACGAGCGCTCCGACCTTCCCGTCTCCCGACGCCAAGCGGGTCGCGCAGACGAACCTCTTCGGCATCAACCCCTACGCGACGACCGTGCTCGACGCTGCGACCGGCGCGAAGCTAGCCGACATCCCTGGGATGACGATCGGCTGGACCTCGAACGACACGCTGCTGGTTCATGCCGGCGACTCCAACGGGGGGAAGCTCCAGCTCGTGAAGTTCGACGGGACGGGCGCGACCGACCTCGCCCCGGAGGTCGCTCGATGGGAGATGACGCGCGCCTTCCGCTCGCCGGACGGCAAGAAGGTCGTCGGGAACCGCAGGGGGGCGAACCTGGTCTGCGTCATGACGCTGGCCACGCCCGGCGCCGCCGCCGCGTGTCTGAGCACGCCGCAGACCGGGTTTCCTGTGTGGCTCGGCGACGGAACGGTCCTCTGGGCGGACGCGAACGGGAAGGTCTATCACTTCAAGGATGGTGACGCCTCGGTGACGGTGACGCCCGCCGGCGTCGGCCCCGGCGGCGCTGCCTATCAAGGGATCGCGGTGTGGGCGGGGACGGATCGCGCGATGCTCGAGTTTCGTACGGCGCAAGGCGGGGGCGCCTTCAAGCGAGACATGGTCATCGTCAAGAGCGACGGGACCGTGGCCGCGACGCTCGACATGCTCAACGGCGCCCGATCGAGCAACGACGTCTGGTTCAGCACGCGCCCGGCGCGCGATGGCACCAAAGTCCTCTTCGCGTACGAGGGAAAGATCGTCACCATTCCAGCGGCGGGCGGCGCGGAGACGGTCGTCCCGCTCCTCACTGGCTCGCCGATCGTCGGCCTCAACGTCGCCTGGCTCGACAGCACGGTGCCGTAGCTTCTTGAGTCGCCGATTTGCCGCTACTCTGGCGGCATGGCGAGGTGGCTGGTCAAGGCGTCACGCGAGGGGGAGCTCGACAAGGGGCCGTACGATCTCGACGCGCTGCGGCAGTCGCGCAAGCGCCTGCTCCTCAAGGACGACGCGCTCGTCCGCGAGGAGAGCTCCGACGAGTGGGTCCCGCTGAAGTCGCTCTTCACGGAGGAGGAGAAGGCCAAGACGCGCGCCGACCTCGGCGGCCCGAGCCCGGCCCGCGTGCGCGAGCTCGACGAGCAGGCCAAGGGCAGCTTCGGCCTCGGCTTCGCCGCGGGCCTCCTCGGCGGCTGCATCGGCCTCGGCATCGTCTACGCCGCCGCCAAGGGCTCGGAGACCAAGCGGGGCGCGCTCATCGGCTTCCTGGTGCAGGCCGGCGTGGGGCTCGCGATCCGCGTCGTCGCCGCTTCTTCGTCGCACTGACATGGCGGGCGCGTCCTCCGATCCCATCGCCTTCGTCGAGGCCGCGTACCGGGTCGAGGTGCCGACGGCCTCCTGGCTGTCGGGCATCGTCGACGCGGCGCGCGCCACGCTCGACCAGGGCATGGGCGTCACCGCGATGCTCTACGACGCGACCGACGTCGCGCGCATGCGCATCCTGGCGGTGGAGGGCACGGGCGGCGGGCGCGCCGAGGCGCTCGCCCGCGCCATCGAGCGCGGCGCGCCCGAGCGCATCCGGTGGACGTTCCGCACGAGCGCGTGCCGCGTCGCGAGCGAGGGCCCCGACTGGGAGACGACCCCCGCCCGCCTCCTCTTCGCGAAGTGGGGGATCGAAGACGTGCTGTGCGCGAACGGCGTTGATCCTACCGGGATAGGGTGCTTCCTCACCGCGCCGCTCGCGCGCCGGCGTCGCCTCTCCGTCGCGGCGCGCTCACGCTGGGAGCGGGTCGCGGCGCACCTGGCCGCGGGCTACCGCCTCCACCGGAGAATCGCCCAGTCCGCGCCCCCGCCCGAGGTGACGCTGGACGCCGTGGGTCGCCTCCTCGACGGCCCCGCCGAGGTGACCGAGAAGGAGGCGCGGCGCGGCCTGCGGGAGGCCGTCCGGGCGATGGACAAGGCGCGCGGGCGCGCGCGGCGCACCGCGCCCGACGAGGCCCTCGAGGGCTGGAAGGCGCTCGTCGACGCGCGCTGGACGCTCCTCGACCACTTCGACTCCGACGGTCGGCGCTTCGTCGTCGCTCGGAGGAACACGAGCGACGTCCCCGACGCCGCCGAGCTCACCGAGCGCGAGCGGCAGGTCCTCGCGTACGCCGCGCTCGGGCACACGAACAAGCTCGTGGCCTACGAGCTCGGCATCGCCGCGTCCACCGTGCGCGTGCTCTTCGCGCGCGCGGCGAAGAAGCTCGGCGCGTCCTCGCGTGAGGACGCCGTCGCCCGGTTCGTGCAGCGCACGGCGGCGCTTACGAGAGTCCCGTAAGCGCCGCCCCGGTTGCGGCCACGCCGCCGCCTGAGGAAACCTTCACCCATGGCCAACCCGCTCCGCTCCGCCACCGCCGTCGTCGCCGTCGTCGCTGCCGCTTCGCTCGGGGCGTGCGAGGACGACCCCACCCCGCCCGCGTCGTCGTCGTCGTCGTCGTCGTCGTCCGGCGGCGCGGCGCCCGACGGAGGAGGCCCGGGCGGGGCCGACGGCGCGGCGCCCGACGGAGGAGGGGACGGCGGGGGAGGCAACGGCTTCAGCCCGTGCGGCCCGAAATACGGCAACGACGCGCGGTTCGTCGTCAGCCGCTCCGGGTCGAACAGCGCGCTCTACCAGGTGTTCCTCGACGGCGAGATCGATCGCAAGGTCGGCGACTTCGTGTCCAAGGGAGCCCCGATCGGCGTCGACGACATCGTCGTGACCACCGAGACGATCCTCGCGCTCTCGACGGGGGTGATCCGGACGGCCCCGCGGCCGACCGACATGACGAAGGGGACGCCCATCGAGCTCGGCGATCCGGTCGACGTCAACGTGATCCCGCCGGCGCTGCGGGCGTTCCGCGGCACCGCGGGGTGGTTCTTCGGGATCGACGCGGCGCTCGGCCGGAGCATCGTGGCCGTGAACTACGCGACCCAGACGACCAAGACCGCGGTGAACCTGCCGCTCCCCGCCGACTGCGAGCGCGCCGTCGATTTCACCGCGTCGCCGGCCCTCCCCGACGCCAGGGATTTCGCGGTGGTGTTCCGGTGCTCGACGGCCCCGCTCAACCGCGTCTACGAGGTGGTCACCGACACGGGCGGCG
>JAEUKG010001174.1 GCA_016794325.1 Myxococcales bacterium
GGCGGAGCGCCCGCGCAACCGGCGGCGGAGCGCCCGCGCAACCGCGCGGCGGAGCGCCCGCGCAACCGACGGCGGAGCGCCCGCGCAACCGGCGGCGGAGCGCCCGCGCAACCGCGCGGCGGAGCGCCCGGCCCGTCGGCCCAAGCGCCCCCGCGATCCGGACGGAGCGGGCCGCCGGTCAGCGCCGAAGCGCCCCGCCCTTCGCCGCCAGCGCGGCCAGTCGGCGACGGAGCCGGCCCATGGGCAGCGCCCGGGCCCCGCGGCTCGGGCGGTCGCGCCGCGTCGCGAAGACGGCGGCGCCGGTGGCCCGCGTCGAGCCGAGGCTCGAGCGCCGGAGCTCGACTACGGCTTCAGCGTGCCCTGCGAGGCGCAGCTCGTCGCGGCCGCGGGGGAGAGGGTGCCGGTGATGCTCGCGGCGCCCGACTTGGTGTTGATGCGGATACGACCCGCGCCGCCGCCGCCACCGCTGCCCTTCGGGCTGCTCTCGGTGGACACCGCGCCGTCGACGCCGTCTTGGCTCGCGGCGGCGCTGCCCTTGCCGCCGAGGGAGATGTCGGCGAGCTGGCTCGAGCCACCGCTCGCGGGCTGGGCGTCGGCGCGCCCGTTCTCGCCGGGTTCGGTCGAGGCGCTCGTGCTGCTGGGGCCGCCGCCGCCGCCGTTGGCCGCGAGGACGCCCGCGACCTCGACGATCGGTGACTCGATGAGGATAGCCCCGCCGCTGCCGCCACCCGACGCGGTCTGCTGGTTCACCGCGCCGCCGTAGAGGCCGCCGCCGCCGCCCGCGGAGACCACCGCGAGCGGGCCCACCTTGAGGCTCGTGCCCGCCACGAGCTGGATCGCGCCGCCGCCGGTGCCGCCGCCGTTGATCACGCCGCTGCCCCCCGAGGAGCCGCCGACGAGCGGGACGATCTCCGGGTTGCCGTAGGTCGCGCCGCCGGCCGCGGCCACGCCGCCCTGCCCCGGCGCGCCCTTGCCGCCGACGCCGCAGTAGGAGGCGCCGCCGCCGGCGTTGCTCTCCGAGCCCGCTCCGCCTCCGCCGGGGCCGCGCCCCTTCGCGTTCGAGACGGTGTCGCCGGGGAAGCCGCCGCCCACCGAGCGGCCGTTGGTGTCGGGCGTGGCCTTGAGCGTGCCGAAGATCTCCATGGTGTCGAGGGCGACGATCACGAGCGGATACGGGCCCTGGGCCACGAGCTCCGCGTTCTGCTCGACGCGCACCGAGCGCGCGACGTACACGCCGATCTTCGACGAGTCGGGCTGCGTGAGGAGCGTGAACGCGAGCTTGCTCGAGTCACCGCACGAGGCGCTCTTGCTCTCGGTCGACAGAGAGCAGTTCTTCTCGGCCACGACGTAGTCGCCGAGGCCCGACGCGTCGACGCCCGAGAGGTCGACGTTCGACGGCTTGAACGAGAGCTTCGCGGCCGCGGCGTCCCCGCCTCCGCCTCCGTCCGCCACGCCTCCGTCCGGCGCCGGCGCCGGTGACGGCGAGCCTCCCCCGGAGGAGCTGCAAGCGAGGGCGGCGAGCGGGAGGAGGGCGAGGGCGACGCGGCGGAGGCTCATGGTGGGTTCCCTTCGTCGAAAGACCCGAGACGACCTCGGGGATGCGCAGAGGATGGCGCCGAGCCGCTCCGCGTGCATCGTCGCACAACGGGTGACGTGTACGTCGGTTGTCACCCAATCGGGCGGCGGGGCTGCGGAAAACGCGCTACCTTCGTGGGGTTGGCGACCTCCCTCCGAGCACGACTGGTCGTCGGCGCCGTGGCGCTCGCAGCGCCGGCGGGCTGCGTCTTGTGGACCGACTTCGCGCCGCTCGCCTCGGGGCTCGCCGCCGACGCCGGCGACGCGGCGGCGATCCCGCAGGCCGACGCCGCCGACGCCGAGGGAGGCCCTCCTGCCGCCGTCGGCGATCTCGAATACGTGAAGACTTGGGACGGCGTGGCCGTGGGCTCGTTGGCCACGTTCGGTGAAGACACCGTCGTCGCCGCGAGCGCGGCCGAGCCCGTGGTCATCGACGGCCGGAAGGTCCCCATCACGCGCGACGACGTCGTGGTGATGCGCCTCGACCCGCGCGGCAACGGCGGATGGATCACCACCTTCGGCGGGGACGTCCCGAGCGCCGCCGACCGCCCCAGCCGCGTCTCGGTGGGACCCGACGCCGCGTACGTCGCGGGCTTCTTCGACGAGCCGACGCTCCAGATCGGCACCGACGTGTTGTCCCGGCGGGGGGGCTACCGCGCGGGCTTCGTCGCCAAGATCGACGCGGCGACGGGCACGCAGTCGTGGGGGCGCGCGATCGCCCACGAGAACCCGGCCTTCGACCTGTGGTGCCCGGGCGTGGCCGCGACCCCGCAAGGGGCGGCCGTCGCCTGCACCTTCAGCGGCGCCCTCGTCCACGTCGGGCCGTCCGACTTTGCGACCGGCGCGAACGGCGGCGGCCGTGAGATCGCGATCGCCTTCTTCGGGGTGGCGGGGCTCCTC
>JAEUKG010001207.1 GCA_016794325.1 Myxococcales bacterium
GGCAAGTCGACCACGCTCGCGGCGATGATCGACAACATCAACCGCACCCGCACCGACCACATCATCACGATCGAGGACCCGGTCGAGTTCGTTCACAAGAACATCAAGTGCCTCGTCAACCAGCGCGAGGTCGGCCAACACACGAAGAGCTTCAAGAACGCGCTCCGCGCGGCGCTGCGCGAGGACCCCGACATCGTGCTCGTGGGCGAGATGCGCGACCTCGAGACGATCGCGATCGCGATCGAGACCGCGGAGACGGGGCACCTCGTCTTCGGCACCCTGCACACCACGACCGCGACGAGCACGATCGATCGCATCATCGACCAGTTCCCTGCCGACCGTCAGGCCCAGATCCGGGTGATGCTGAGCGAGTCGCTGAAGGGCGTCGTCGCCCAAGTGCTCTGCAAGAAGGTCGGCGGCGGCCGCATCGCGGCCCACGAGATCCTCGTCGGGACGTCGGCGGTCTCCGCGGTCATCCGCGAGGGCAAGACGTTCCAGCTGCCGAGCGTGATGCAGACCGGCAAGTCGATGGGCATGGTCACGCTCAACGACGCGCTCTTCGGGCTCGTCCAGAAGCGGCTCGTCGAGCCCAAGGAGGCGTACATGAAGGCGGTCGACAAGGTCGGCCTGCTCAACATGTTCAAGGGCGCGGGGATCCCCTCCCCGATCTGACCCAACCGGTCGGTCTGCCCCCAGCTCCGAAGCGGCGAGCCCTCCCCCCAATTCGTTGGCTGGCCCACGAATCCCGGGAAGCGCATGAAACCCAAGGGGAATTCGTCTGCTCTCGAAATTGGGCAGCATGCTGCCTAATTTTCGATGGGGCCCACGCCCGGCGGATGACGCGTCGCGCTACACTTGTGACGCGGTGCGCTTGACGCGCCGCGCATCGTGCTTATGTATCACCCCGTGACACAGCCCCCGCCCGAGCCCGAGGACCTCGAGGAGACCGGCGACGCCGAGGCGGCCGATCGCAAGAAGGAGCGCGTCCTGCACACGCGCGTGCCGGCCGTCCTCGAGCGCGAGCTCAAACGCTTCGCCGACAACCTGCGCGTGCCGGTGTCGAACCTGGTCCGCAGCATCCTCGAAGACGCCATCGAAGCGACCGACCAGGCGACGAGCGGCGTCGAGGCGCGGCTCAAGCGCGCGGCCGAGCGCCTCGGCGAAGGCCGCGAGGTGCTCGGCGACAAGCTCCGCGTCGTGCTCGCCAAGGGCGCGATGCGCGAGGTCTACGCGTTCCAGGGCGTCCGGCTCGCGCGCAAGAGCAGCTGCGCGAGCTGCGGCGAGCCGCTGCTCGCCGGCGACGACGCGTACCTCGGCCTCTCGGACGATCCGAGCCCGAGCGCGCGCGTGTTCGTGTGCCGCACGTGCCTGCCCGAGCGCGCCTGACGCGCCGCCTTCCCCACGCTCCAAGCCACCTGAACCCAGGAGGATCGCATCATGTCCGAGCCCACCGTCCACCCGCTTCCCCAGACCGCCGCCGAGCCCGCCGGAGCCTCCCCGCCCGACAGCATCGTCGACGCCGTGTTCGACGTCGCCACGGCCTGGGCCGCCGTCGGCCTCGACAAGACGCGCGGCCTGCTCGAGAAGAGCGCCGGCTCGCTGTCCCGCACCGCCGAGAAGCTCGGGCGCATCGCGGACGAGATCCAGCCGAACCGCGCGGCCTGATCGCCCGGGCCCGCGAAGTCAGCCGAGGCCGAAGGGCCTCGCGAAGGCCTCGAGCTCCGCCAGGATGCGCGGCGTCGACGCGGCGAGCTCGTGGTCGTCGTCGACCTCCACGAGCCGCACGTGGCGCCGCCCCTTCGCGAGCTCTCGCGACGTCGACACGTCCACGACGTCGTCGCGGGTCCCGTGGACGACGCAGGTGGGCACGGCGACGTCGGGCAGGCGCCCGAGCTCGCGATCCATTCGATCGAGCTCGGCCACGAACGCGTGGTGCACGCGGGTGAGCTTCCCGGTCGCGTGGTCGTGCACCTCGCGGAAGCCGGTCGCGCGCCAGTCCTCCCAGGCCTCGGGCCCGAGCCGCTCCCGCCAGCGCGCCCCGAGATCGAACGCCGGCGCCATCAAGAAGAGCGCGGACACGCGCGGGTCGGCCGCCGCGACGCGCGCCGCGCAGAGGCCGCCGAGGCGCGAGCCGACGACGAGGGCGCGATCGCTCGGCCCGCCGATCGCGGCCCGCACGACGTCCATCATCGCCGGGAAGGAGAGCCGCTCCATCGAGGGGACGCGCAGGTCGAGTCGCGCGAGCGGGAGCCCGCGGGCCTCGAAGAACGCCGCGAACGCCTTGGCCTTCTTCGACTCGGGCGAAGACGCGAAGCCGTGGAGGTAGAGGAAGCGAGGGGACGTCATCGCGGGTGAGGTCATGCCACGGATCCGCGGGCGCCGCACCCCTCGCTCGCCCGCGGCACGTGCGTCACCGGCGACGCGCCGGTCCGGCGGGGGCCGCCCTCACCGCGACGCCCGTGACGCGCCACGCGCGGCGCCACCCGCGGAAAACGCGCCGACGCGCGCGGCAGACGCCTTGCAACGGAGGACCGAGGGGGCGAGCACCCGACCGTCGTCGGGCCGCGACGCCTCCACTTCCTCTTCGAACAAAGGAGTCTGCTTCATGTCGTTCAGCTTGCGCTTGGTTTCGGGGGTCTTCGTCGCGGCGACCGCGAGCATCGTCGCGCTCGTCGCGTGCACGGTCGAGAACACGTCCGTCGCCCCCAGCGGATCCGCGTGCGATTCGCTCGCCCAGAAGTGTCCCTACTGCACGCTGCCGAACCTCAAACAGACGTGCGAGGCGGCCGTCGCTTCGAAGGATCCGAAGTCGTGTCAGAACGGCCTCGACGACAAAGACGTGCAGTCGAACTGCAAGGCGCCGACGGGATCGAGCGGCGGCTCGAGCTCGTCGAGCGGCGGCGCGTCGAGCTCGTCGAGCGGTGGCGCGTCGAGCTCGAGCTCCTCGAGCGGCGGCGCGTCGAGCACGTGCAACGGCGGCGGGAGCTGCACCTGCAGCGGCCCCGCCGGGTGCGACCGCACGTGCGACGGGAAGGCGTGCGCGTTCGAGTGCTTCGGCCCCGGCGGCTGCACGCTGGACTGCGCCCAGGGCGGCTGCACCGCCAAGAACAAAGGCGCCGGCGGCCTCACCCTCACCTGCGCGGGCGGCGGCTGCACCGCGACGACCGAGTCGTCCGGCTCGGCCTCGGTGAGCTGCGGCGGCAAGGGCAACTGCACCTGCACGAAGAGCGGGACGGGGACCTGCAGCTCGATGCCCTGAGCGCCCTCCATCACTCGAGCGGGCCGCGCTCCACGACCACCGTTCGGGTCTGGCCCGCGTGAACCACCTCCACCCGAACCTTCGTCCCGACCGGGCCCCGCACCGCCGCCCGAACCTCGGCGGGGGACATGGTCTTCGCGTCTTTGCCGTCGATCGCGACGATCTCGTCCCCCGCCTCGATCCCCGAAAGGGCGGCGGCGTGGCCCGGAGGTGCTTCTTTTACATACACCCGCCCACTCGGGCGCTGAACCAGGATTGCCCCAATGGATCCGCCCCATTTGGGGGCACATGAGCTGAAGAGAGCACACATCAGCCCGAGCGCGACGGCCGCCCGCCAGCCCCCTTGGCCGAGACCCCGTACGCCATGTGGGCAAGCCGTTGCGCGACCGGGGTGGTGCTCGGTACACTTCTCCGTCGTGACTCCGGATACGCCGAGGCCCTCCGAGTCCCGTTCCACGCGCCGGTTGTCCACCTCCATGTTCAAGCTGGTCATCGAGGACGACGAAGGTAAGCGGACGGTCGTCCCCCTGTCGCGCGATGACTACTCCATCGGGCGCAAGGAGGGGAACACCATCCGCCTCACCGAGCGCAACGTCTCCCGCGAGCACGTGCGGCTCCACCGGAAGAAGAACGGGTCGAGCAAGGACGTCTACTTGCTCGAGGACCTCGAGAGCTACAACGGCGTCTACGTGAACGGCCTCCGGGTGGCGCAGGAGCAAGAGCTCTCGCACGGCGACCTCATCCAGATCGGCGACTACCGCATCCTCTACCAAGACGAGAGCGCGGAGCAGCCGACCCCGGTGCCGGCCGACAGCCCCGACGCCAAGACCACGATCCCGATGGGTCAGGTCGCGTTCCGCGGCTCGCTGCTGATGGAGCGGCCCGACCGCCTCGTCATGCTCGTCGGCCCCACCCCGTCGGCCGAGTTCCCGCTCGACCGCGACCGGCTCACCATCGGCCGCGCCGAGGACGCCAGCATCTCGATCAACCACAACTCGGTGTCGCGCCTCCACTGCGAGGTCCACGCCCTCGGCGAGGGCCGCTACGAGATCGTCGACAAGGGCTCCGCCAACGGCGTGCGCGTCAACGGCGTCGATCTCCGGCGCGGCATCATCGAGCCCGGCGACCTCATCGAGCTCGGCGACGTCCGCTTCAAGTTCGTCGGCGCGGGGCAGGTGTTCGTCCCCAACGCCAACGAGAGCCAGCAGCTCGCCATCATCGGCGACCGCGAGGCGCCGGACCCGGTGCCCGAGCGGCGCGGCGGCGGGGTGCTCACCTTCGCGGTCGCGGGCGCGGTCGTCGCCCTCGCTATCCTCGCGGGGATAGGCCTGTACATGCGGCGCCAGCAGGGCCCGCAGCCGACCCCGATCCCGCCCGGCGCCGGCACGGCGAGCCAGGCCGGCCCCACGACGACCAACGAGGCCTCGATCCTGGAGGAGGCGTCGAAGGCGTGCACGCCCCAGGACTGCGAGGCGTCCCACGTGCGCGTCACCCGCGACCTGCGGGACGGCTCGCCGCTCCGCTCGTCGCAGATGTTCATCGAGATCGAGCAGAAGTGGGCCGACTCGATGCTCGACAAGGCCGAGCGCGAGACCGACGTCGCGAAGAAGAAGGACATCCTCTCGCGCGTCGCGCAGACGCCATCGGTCGACGCGGCCCGGCGCGGGCTCGCCCAGGAGCAGCTGAAGCAGCTCGACGCGGCGCCCGCCCACAGCGGCGACACGACGCCCGCTCCGTCGGAGACGACGAGCGCGGCGCCCCCGCCGCCCGCCACCGCGAGCGCGACGTCGACCGCGGCCCCGACGGCGACCACCACCACCGCCACCACCGCGACCGCGACCGCCACCGCCACCGGCAAGCCGACCGCGACGACCACGGCGACCGCCAAGCCGACGGCCGCCGGCGGCGCCGAAGCCGACATCGAGAAGGCGCGCGAGCTCATGGTGACGGAGCCCAACCGCGCCAAGCAGCTCCTCTGGCCTCACATGGCGAAGGGCAACTCGCGCGCGGCGGCGATGCTCGTCACGCTCTGCAAGCGCGACATGCTCAACGACAAGAACTGCCTGCAGCAGTCCTGCAAGGTCGTCCCGACGAACAAGACCTGCGTCTCCCAGGCGCAGTGAGTCGCGCCGGCGCGGGCCGCGAGGCCCGCACCGCGGACACCCCTCCTCCGGCTTCGCCTCAGGGCACGGGGTCGGGGCGGACGCCCTTGGCCACCGCGTTCGAGCACCCGAGCTCGACGCCGGTGGGCCCGTCCTTCGTCTTCACGATCTTGAACTCGACGCGCCGGTTCGTCTCCCAGGCCGCCTCGTTGTGGCCGGGATCTTCCGGGCAATATTCGCCGTAGCCCTTCGCGCGCAGGCGGTCTTTGCCCACGTTGCGCGAGAGGAGCGCGCGCACGACCGAGTTCACCCGGTCTTGGGTGAGGCGGAGGTTGTAGGCGTCGTCGGCGCGCTCGTCGGCGTGGCCCGCGACCTCGACGAGCATGAACTCGGGGTGGTGGATGAGCGTCGTCGCCACCGCGTCGAGGATCGGGCTCGACTCCGGGAGGATCTCCGCCGAGTTCGTCTTGAACTTGATCTTCTGGAGGATGACGATGCTGTTGTCCTGGATGATGACGTTGCCCTTGTCGGGGCAGCCGTCCTCGTCCTCGAAGCCGTTGTAGGTCTCCGGCTCGTTCGGGCACTTGTCGCGGACGTCGGGGATGCCGTCCTTGTCGTTGTCCGGATCCGGGCAGCCGTCTTCGTCCTCGAAGCCGTCTTTGTCCTCCGGATCGTTCGGACACATGTCCTTCTTGTCGGGGATGCCGTCCTTGTCGTTGTCCGGGTCGGGGCAGCCGTCCTGATCCTCGAAGCCGTCGCGATCCTCGGGCTCGTCGGGGCACTTGTCGCGCGAGTCGAGGATCCCGTCGCCGTCGCGATCGCCGTCGGAGCCCTCGGGGCAGCCGTCGTCGTCCTGGTCGCCGTCGCGGTCCTCGGGCTCGTTCGGGCAGCGATCGTTCTTGTCGGGGATGCCGTCGTTGTCGTTGTCGGGGTCGGGGCAGCCGTCCTCGTCCTGGAAGCCGTCGTAGTCCTCGGGCTGATCCGGGCACTTGTCGACGTCGTCCTTGATCCCGTCGCCGTCGCGGTCGCCGATCGACGGCTCGAAGACGAAGCCGATGAACCCGCGGATGTTCGCCGCCTCGAAGCCCGAGGTGTAGCGCGTGCCGCCGCCGATCATCAGGTACGAGTTGCGCTCGACGAAGACCTTGATGCCGCCGACGACCTCGTTCGAGGGCTTCACCTTCGCGTCGGCGCCCGACAGGAGGTACGTGCCGTACGTCTCGGCGACGAGGTCGAGGGGCTCGAGCACGCGCACGCTCGCGCCGAGGCCGTAGGTGACGCGGTTGCCGTCCTTGAAGACGCCGTCGCGGAGCACGATCTGGGTGTCGGACACCGAGTGCCCGCGGAAGCCGCCGTTGATCGCGACCTTGAGCCACCCCGTCGAGCCGAAGCGCTTCTCGACGATCGCCTGCGGCCAGTAGAAGAAGCCGGGATCCGCGCCCGCGTTGCGGGGCGCGCCGGAGATCGGGACGCCCGCCTGCGCGGCGACCGCGAGGCCGAGGCCCTTCTCCACGCGGAGGATCCGCGCCTTCGCGTGGGCGGCGACGAAGCTGAACTCCTGCGCGTCGAGCTGCGCCGTGTTCCACTGGAGCGGGCCCTCGGCCGGCGGCGGGACCGTCGGCTGCGCCGGGTTCTGCCCGTCGAGCTGCTGATCGCCGACCATCAAGTTGAGCGGCGCTTGCACGCCGAGCTCGAGGATGTTCGCGATGCCGTAGTTGAACTGGCCCGTGCCCTGGAACGAGTGGTTGACGAGCTGCGCGTTCTTCTGCCCGAAGCCGCGCACGCGCATCAGCGTGTTGCCGTAGTCGATGACCAGGCCGAACATGAAGTCGTTCGCGCCCAGGATGTCCGAGCCGTTCGTGACGTAGAACCCCTTCGAGTCCAGCGCCGGCCGGAAGAGGTGGGTGTCGAAACCCTTGCCGTTCGTGTCCGGCACGCCTTGCGCGAAAGCGGTGCGCCCCAGGAGGAGCCCACACAACGCCAGCGCTCCGACTCGAACGCCCGTCTTCATCGGTCGGCGACAATACCACATGGGAGCATATGGGCCGAATTCTCGTCGGTGGGGCGCGCGCCCCCTCGCGTCTCGGTGATTTTCCGGGCAATTCCGCGGCCGGGCGGGCGCGACCGCCCGCTCTGGACGCGCGCCCCCGCGCCGATCCGGGCGCGGTCGATCCCCTCGGGTCGGGGCGCCTTCGCCAAATCCGTTCGCCAATCCCTCGCGGTGAACTAACGTGACGGGCACGACTCGATGAGGCCCCTCGCTCTCGTCCTCTCGTTCGGACGCGCCCTCCCCGCCCTGGCGGCCCTCGGAGCGCTCGTCGCCTGGGACACCCCGGCGCGTGCGGAGGGCTCGCTCGAGGGCAAGTGGCGGCAAGGCCCGCTGCGCGAGGACTTCACCGTCCAGCAGTGGCTCGCCGGGTGCGGCCCCGCGCCCGCGTCGGGAGCCTCGGGCGGCGGCGAGACCGTCGAGGTCCGCGTCGAGGGCGACGAGCTCGCCTTCCTCGGGGGCGGGCGCGTCTTCCGCACCAACCAATGCTACGACCAGCTCCCGAACCTGACGCGCGACGCGCACTCGCGCGCGGCGTCGGGGCGCTCGTGGAGCACCCGCTGCGTGACGCCGGCGACCGACCCCCGCAAGGCGCTCCTGCAGACGCGCGTCGACGCGATCAGCGACAACCAGATCGAGATGAAGGAGACGGGCCGCTACGAGGTCATCCTCGCCGAGGGCCGGTGCCTCGCCGACATCAGTCGATCGCGCTCGTTCACCCGCATCGACGCCGCGCCCGCGGCGACCAGCGCGGCGCCGCCCCCGCCGGCGAAGACGACGGCGGCGCCGCCCGATCCGCCGCCGCGGCCGGATCCGCCGGCGCAGTGCGCCAGCCCGGGCGAGCCCGCGCGGCTCGAGGTTCGGCCCTCGCGCAAGCTGCTCCGCACCGGCGAGTCGTTCACCTTCCGGGCGCAGGTCGTCGACGCCGCCGGCTGCGCGACGCGCACGCCGGTCACCTGGGCGCTCGCGAAGCCGGAGGAGCAGGCCAAGCTCGCGATCGACACGTTCGGGAAGGTGAGCGCGCCCGACGGCGCCCCCGAGGGCGAGATCGAGCTCGTCGCCAGCGCCGCGGGGAAGAACGCGCGCGTCATCGTCGAGGTCACCTCGCCCGCGCGCTACGACGAGCTCCTCGCGCGCTCGGGCCTCAACTCGAAGGGCGAGAACGACAACGCCTCGGTGACGATGATCGGCACCGCGTCCATCGGCGGAGGCGAAGGCCGCGCCGAAGACTCGGCCCGCACGCGCCGCGTCGTCTTCGTCGGCGTGATCGCCGCGAGCCTCGCCGTGCTCGGCGTCGTCTTCGTCCTCGTGCGCAGGCGCGCCCGCCTCGCCCGCGCGATCGAGAGCGAGGTCGCGGAGCGGCACGCCGAGCGCGTCGCCGACTTCGAGGCGCGCAAGCGCGCCAAGCAGGAGAAGTTCGCCGCCGAGATGCAGGCGTACGAGGCGAACGTCGCCAAGGCCAAGGCGTCGGCCCACCCGCCCTCGGGCGTCGTCGTGTGCCCGGCGTGCCGTCGCGAGCAGCCCGCGGGCTCGACGTTCTGCCCGCACGACGGGAGCCGCATGGTCGCGCCGCGCGAGGGCGAGGCGGCGCCGGGCAAGATCTGCCCGGCGTGCGGGCGCGGCTACCCCGCCGGCACGAGGGTCTGCGGCCACGACGGGGAGGAGCTCGTCCCCTACGCCTCCGGAGCCGCCGCGCGTCCGGTCACCCAGCAGGCCAAGATCTGCCCCACCTGCGGCGGCCGCTTCGAGGGGACGGCGTCCTTCTGCGGAAAAGACGGGACGGCGCTCGTCCTTCTCAACTGACGCTCCGCTCGTCGGCCGCCCGCTCGCGCGGCGAATTCCTGAACGTTATCCATCACCGGACCACTGAACCGGCGTTGATGTGGTGGCGCCAGCGCGAACCGCCGCACGCGCAAAGTTGCCCCGCGACGGCCCCGCCGGCCTAAATCAGCCCGCTCGTGACGGGACCGATCGCACCAAGACGAAATGGTGGCGAGCGCCGCCAACACCTCCCGATCCCCGACGTCCAAGGGGTATCGCGAAAGAGCGGCGGAGCACACGGAGCGCCCGACTCCCTGTCCATGCGCTTGATCGCTTCAAATTGCCCCCGCTATACTTTTCCAAGATCCGAGGGCGCCCCGTGCGCGCGCCTCTCGGTGTCTCCCCCCAAAGGACGGTTCCGCGATGAAGATCTCGTGCCAGTCGTGTCAGGCCAAGTACACCATCGCGGACGAAAAGGTTCTCGGGAAGGTCGTCAAGATCCGCTGCAAGAAGTGCAGCGCGACGATCGTCATCAACGGCAACGAGTCGGGCGCGGGTAAGGCCGACGACAACGCCGAGACGCACGTGTTCGACTACACCGCCCAGGGCTCGGGGGAGCAGTGGACGGTCAACGTCGCCGACGGCGATCAGCGCAGCCTCACCCTCCAAGAGATCGTCCGCGAGTACCGCGCGGGCGTCGTCACCGACGAGACGTACTGCTGGAAGGACGGCATGCCCGACTGGCTCCCGCTCCGCGAGATCGAGCCGATCCAGCGCGCGGTGGGCATGGGCCCGCGGCCGAGCCTCGACCTCGACGAGGGCATGGGCGCGCCGGCGGCGGCGCAAGACACCGGCGCCGCGGCGGCCCTCTTCGGGTCGTCGAACGGCGGCGGCCACGACGCCGCGTACGGGAGCGGCGGCAACGGTCTCTTCGGCGGCGGCGCCGAGGCCGCGGCCGCGCCCGCGGCGGCGCGGCGCGTGGGCGGCCGCGGCGGCGGCGGCGCCGACCTCTTCGGCGGTGTCGCGCAGGCCGGCGGCGAAGAAGACGTGATGACGAGCGCCAACGCCGACGCCCAGATGGCGGCGCGCGGCGCGGCCGCGCCCGCCGACGACAAGCTCACCGGTCAGCGCAACGAGAACAGCGTGCTCTTCTCGCTCTCCGCGCTCACCAAAGACGACGCCAAGAAGCCCGGCGCCGGCGGCGGCGGCCCCGAGAACCGCACCACCGCGCAGGCCGACGGCTCGGGCCTCATCGACATCCGCGCCCTCAGCGCGACGATGGGCGGCAGCGACGGCCCGCAGAAGAGCCAGGTCGACGACATCATGAACCTGAGCGGCGGCGGCGCGTTCGGCGCCGCCCTCGCCGCGCCCATCCTCGCCCCGCCGCCGATGGAAGCCGCGCCCCAGGAGTCGAGCGGAGGCGGCGGCAAAGGCCTCCTCTTCGGCCTCATCGGCGCCGGCGCGCTCGTCGCGGTCGCCATCATCGTCGGCGTCGTCATCATCGTCGTGAAGGGCGGCCAAACGGTCGCGACCGCGCCGACGGCGGGCGGCCTCAGCGCGTCGCCCATCGGCTCGCTCGCGATGGCCGACACCGCCGCGACGGGCACGAGCACCGGCGGCGCGGGCGTCACCGCGCCCACGACCACCGCGACCGATCAGGCGGCGCCTCCGGGCACGGGCTCGGCGACCACCGCCGCCGCGCCGGCCACGGGCGGCACCGCGGCGAAGGCCGCGGCGACGGGCGCAGCGCCCGCGACCACCGCGGCGACGACGAAGGCGACCACGGCGGCGACGACGCCCCCCGCGACCCCGGACCCGCCGAAGACGGCGGCGACCTCTGGCTCGCTGCAAGACGCGCTCAAGGGCGCGGTCGGCGACAAGGGCAACACGGCGCCGCCCCCCGCCAACACCGGCGGCTCGGCGCCCTTCGATCGCGGCGCGGCCGCGGCCGCCCTCGGCGGCGTCAACGTCGCCTCGTGCAAGAAGCCGGACGGCCCCACCGGCCAGGGCCACGTCAAGGTGACCTTCGGCCCCGACGGAAGCGTGCAGAGTGCAGTCGTCGACGGCGGGCCGTTCCCCGGCACCCCGGTGGGCGGCTGCATCGCCGGCAAGTACCGCGGCGCGCGCGTGCCAGCCTTCGCGGGCTCGCCGGTGACGGTCGGCAAGTCGTTCACCATCAACTGACGCGAGCGAGACCCGAGAGGCCAGCACCGTGAGCGGCCTCTTCATCGCCCTCGCCGTCGGCGCCGGCTTCTTGCTCGGCCTCCGGCTCGGGCTCGCCCTCGGGCGGCGCAACGAGCGCCGTCGCCAAGAGTCGATGCGAAAGGTGAAGAAGTGAAGCCGCGGCTCGCCGCGGCGCTCTTCGCGGCCGCGCTCGCGGCGGCGCCCGCGCGCGCCGACGAGCCTTCGCTCACGTGGGTGGACGCCTCCTCGTCACCGCGCGCGGGGTCGACCTCGGGGCTCGGCGACCTCGATCAGGAGCTGCTCGCGCGCTGCGGGACCCCGGAGGAGGGCCTCATGGCGGTGGCGCGACGCGTCGTCGCCGCGAAGGCGGCGGGTCGACCCACCCCCGACGTCGACGGGCTCGTGCTCGAGATGCGAGCCTCCGGCGAGCCGCACGTGTGGCCGCGAGCGTGGGTGGTCTCGGCGGAGGCCTTCGAGCGCGACGCCACGAAGAAGCGCCTCGACGCGTGGCGCCAGAGCTTCGGCGACGGAGGGGAGCGGCGCTGCGGCCTCGCCCGGGTGGCGGTGCCGGGCGGCCAGGTCATGGCCGCGATCGCCGTCGACGCCCTCGCCGACATGGCGCCGCTGCCCGTGCGCGCGCGGACGGGCCAGTGGCTCGAGCTCGAGGCGCGGATGCGCGTGCCCGCGACCTCCGCCAAGGTCGTCCTCGTCGGCCCGGGCGGCGCGCCGCGCACCGTCCCCACGAGCTTCCAGGACGGGCGCGTCCGCGCGCGCTTCGCGCTCGACCGCCCGGGGGCCTTCGACGTGCAGGTGCTCGCCGACGTCGCCGCGGGCCCGCGACCGGTGCTCGAGGCGCGCGTGTACGCCGACGTCGAGCCGCCGCGCGCCGCGCCGAAGGCCGCCGCGCCGGGAGAGGACGCCGCGGCCGGGCTCACCGGCGCGCCGGCGCTCGCGGCGATGATCGACGCCGTCCGCCGAGAGCGCTCGCTCCCCGCCCTCACCCGCGATCCGCGGCGCGACGCGCTCGCGCTCGCGCACGCGAGGCGCATGCGCGAGGTGCGGACGGTCGCCCACGACGTCGGCGACGGCGACCCCGGGCAACGCGTGCAGAATGCAGGTTTGTCGGCCAAGGAGGCGGGCGAAAACGTGGCCCACTCCGAGAGCGTCCGCCTCGCCCACCGGTCGCTGTGGCAGAGCCCCTCGCACCGCGCGAACCTCGAGCGCCCCCAGTTCACCCACGTGGGCGTGGCGGTGGTCGACGATCCCGACGGCACGGTGTGGGTGTGCGAGATCTTCGCCACGAGCCTCCGCTGACGCTGCGCCTTGCGTGCGACCGAGAAGTCCGCTCGAATCGACCGTGAGCCATGCTCGACGACGCCGCGTGGGCCGACGCCCACCCCGACATCCAGCGCGCCTTCGAAGCGATCGCCCGCCTCTCGCAGGGCGACGCGGCCAACGTGTTCAAGGCGACGCGCCGCAGCGACGGCAAGGTCGGCGCGCTCAAGTTCCTCACGTCGGGCGCGTTCGCCCACGCCGCGAGCCGCACCCGCCTCGCGCGCCAGGTCGACACGCTGCGCGCGGTGGCGGCTCGCAGCCGCGTCCCGGTGCGCCTCATCGACGCGGTCGTCGGCGGGCCCGCGCCGTACCTCTTCTTCGAGCACCTCGAGGGCTCGACGGTGGACGTGACGGTCGCGAGCTCGCCCCGGCGCGTGGCCGAGGTCGGGCTCGCCGTCGCCGACGCCCTCACCGCCCTCCACGAGGCGGGGCACGTCTTCCGCGCGGTGGAGCCGGCCCACGTGATGATCACCGACGGCGGCGTCCGCCTCGTCGGCTTCGGCAACGCGTCGTCGGAGGACGCGCGCGTCACCGGTCGGGGGATCCGCGTCGGATCGATCGCCTACGCGCCGCGCGAGCAGCTCCGCGGCGACCGACCGGCGCCCTCGTGGGACGTGTACGGCCTCGGCGCCCTCCTCACCGCGATGTGCGTCGCCGACGAGCCGTGGCGCGGCAAACACCTCGCCGACGTGCTCACCGCGCCCGCGTCTGCGCGCCCCTTCCCCGACGAGGCGTCGCGGCGGATCCCCATCGGCCTGCGCGAGCTCCTCGCCGCGGCGACGTCGGGCGATCCGACGGCCCGCCCCGCGCTGCCGAGCTTCGTCGCCGGGCTCGAGGGTTGGGCGCGCACGATCTGACGTGCCGGGCCGATCAGCCGAGCGCCTTCTCCATGCACAGGCTGTACGGCGAGCCGACGTATTCGCCGAACGGCTCGACGGCGCGGTAGCCGGCGCGCTCGTAGAGCGCGCGCGCCGCGACCTGGCGCTCTCCCGTCTCGAGGAGCGCGCGGGTCGCCCCGAGCTCCTTCGCGAGGCCCTCGGCCGCCGCGAGCAGCGCGCGCGACACGCCGCGACCGCGCCAGCGCGGCGCGACGTACATGCGCTTGAGCTCCGCGGCGTCGTCCTCCACGAGGCGCACCGCCCCGCACCCCACGACCTCGTCGAGGAGGCGCGCGGCGAAGACGGCGCCCCGCGCCCCGTCGACCTCGGCCTCGTCGAGGCGGAAGTGGGTCGCGCCAGGCTCCGGGTACGTCGCCGACAGCTCGGCGTCGAGCGCCCCGATCAGCGGAGCGACGTCGGCGAGGGTGCTCCTCTGCACGCGGCACGGCGCGTCGAGCTTCGCCGCCACCTCGGCGACGGGGCGCACCGGCTCGGGCGCGACGAGCTCCGGCCACGTCGAGAGCTGCCAGTAGGCGACGTCGCGGTAGGCCCCGAACTTATATCCCACTCGGGATAGTGTGCCGACCTTGACGAAGCCGAAGCGGGCGTGGAGCCGCTCGCTCGGCTCGTTGGGCTGGGCGATGCCCGCGAGCAGGGTCACGTAGCCCTGCGCCCGCGCGAGCCCGACGAGCCGCGCGTAGAGCGCCGCGCCCACTCCGCGCCCGTGGTGCGCCGGGTCGACGTAGACCGAGACCTCCGCCGTCCAGGCGTAGGCGCCGCGCGCGCGGTAGGGCCCGGTGCGCGCGAAGCCGACCACGGCGCCGCCGTCCTCGGCGACCAGCCACGGGTGCGCCGCGCGGGTGCTCTCCCACGAGCGCTCCCAGTCGGCGACGGGCTCGGGCGCGGTGGCGAAGCTCGCCCACGAGCGGGCTGCGGCCTCGTTGGCGAGGCCGGCGACGCGGGCGATGTCGGAGGCGGCGGCGGCGCGGACGAGCACGCCCCGCCCCTCTACTTCTTGTCCTCTTCGAGGATGTGGAACTCGACGCGGCGGTTCGCGGCGCGCCCCTCTTCGGTGGCGTTGTCGGCGATCGGCTTCTCGAGGCCGTAGCCGTGCGCCTCGAGGCGGTTGGCCGCCACGCCGTGCTGCACGAGCCACTGCATGACCGAGTTCGCTCGGTTCTGCGAGAGGTTCTTGTTGTAGACGGCCGAGCCCTTGTTGTCGGTGTGGCCCTCGATCGCCACCTTCTTGATCGCCGGCGTCTGGTTGAAGATGTCGGCGATCTTCTGCATCAGCGGGAAGCTGTCGGGCAGGATGGTCGCCGAGTTGAACGCGAAGTGGATC
>JAEUKG010000039.1 GCA_016794325.1 Myxococcales bacterium
GCGGACGAGGTCGAGGACGACGGCGGCGGCGCGGACGTCGCCGGAGAAGTAGAGCGCGAGGGCGAGGACGTGGGCGGCGACGACGTTCGACGGGTCGAGCGCGAGCGCGCGGCGCGCGGACTTGACCGCGGGCTCGTTGCGCCCGAGCGCGAGGTCGATCTGCGCGAGCGCGGTGTACGCGCGCGCCTTGGCGTCGGAGTCGAGCCCGCTGCCCTCCCGGCCCACCGCCTCCCGCAGGTGCCGGCGCGCGGCGAGGTTGTCGCCGGCCATCTTGAGGGTGAAGCCGAGGTGGTAGCTCGCCCAGGTGTCGAACGGATCGCGCTGCAGGCGCGCCTCGAGGATTCGCCGGTTGCGCTCGACGCGCGACGCCCCCTGGGCGCTCGCCTCGAGGTAGCCGTAGTGGATGATCGAGGCGTCGCAGTCGAGCACCCGGCCGCGGGCGCGGTCGATCGACGGCCGGATCTGCTCGTGGATCGGCCACTCGTAGCGGAAGGCGGGAGACCTCCGGTAGAGGCGCACCGCGCGCGTGTCGGCGCTGCTCGTGAGCTCGGTGGGGGGCAGGAGGTTCTTGATCGCGAGGCGGAACGCGTCGGCGGCGCCGCTCGCGACCGCCTCGCGCACGAGGCGCGGCGACTCCGGCGACAGCTCCTCGTCGGCGTCGAGGGCGAGCACCCAGTCGCCCTTGGCGCGGTCCATCGCCGCGTTGCGCGGGGCCGAGAAGTCGTCGGTCCACGGCGCGTGGTAGACGCGGGCGCCGAGGCCCTGCGCCAGCGACGGCGTCCCGTCGGACGAGCCGGTGTCGACGACGACGATCTCGTCGACCGCCCCCGCCACGCTCGCGAGGCAGCGCGGGAGGGTGGAGGCCTCGTTCTTCACGATCATGCACAGCGAGACGCGGGGCGACTTCATCGGGGGACCTCTCATGCCGCCCGCCGGCTCGGCGCGAGCACGACGGCTTTCTCGTGGCCGACCACCACGTTCGGGTCGACGTACATCGGGATCCCCGCCGCCTTGGCCATCATGCAGAAGCCCACGTCCTCGGACGTGAACTCGCGCATCCCGCCCGCGAGCTCGACGTAGACGGGGCGGAACCACGGGTAGTCGAGCCGCTCGAAGACGCCGCGTCGCGCGAGCACGAAGCCGAAGCCGCAGTAGTCGACCCTCACGAGCCCCTGCCGGCCCTCGAGCCTCTCCGGGGTCAAGAAGTCGAACTCGCCGCGCTCGGCGAACCGCGACTCGTCCATCGTCTCCACCGCGGCGTAGCGGGCGTTGTCGGCCATGAGGTAGAGGCCGGCGACGAGGTCGACCTTGTGCGCGAGGAGGGCCTGGAAGTCCTCGAAGCGGAAGACGACGTCGCTGTCGATCCAGAGCATGTAGTCGTAGGTGAGCTCGCCGCCCCACGGCGCCTGCTTGGGGCCGCGGCGGACGTCGCCCCCGGCGACCTTGTTGCGTGCATAATACACGACCGCGTCGTAGTGGCGCGAGAGGACGAGGTTGACCCCGGCGTGGCGACACTTCTCGGCGAACGTGTTCCACGCGTCGAAGAAGCGACCGCTGAACTCGCGCCCGGGGATGCACGCGACCACGGTGAGCGGGCGCGCGGCGGCGGGGCCCGCGGCCTTCGGCCGGCGCGGCGCGGCGGGCTCGGTGGCGGGCGCGGGCCCGACGACCCGGCGCGACTTCATCGCGCGGGCTCGCCCGAGGGCCTTCACGAAGTCGTCGTCCGGGCCCTCGACCTCGAGCATCCCCGGGAGCGACCGACCCGCGGGGACGCAGACGAGGTTCGCCTCGGGCTGGTACGCCGCGAAGACGTCCTCGGGGTTCCCGAAGTGGTTGTCGGGGCGGTAGTAGGGCGCGATGTGCCAGTAGGCCCGGTAGCCGAGGGCCCGCACCGCGGCGAGGACCTCGGCCGATCGCGCGACCGTGTTGTTCTCGACGAAGACGACCGGCTTGCAGCGCTCGATGGTGCGCCGGGCCCCCGCGAGGACCTCCACCTCCATCCCCTCCACGTCGATCTTGAGGACGGCGCACGCGGGAAGCTCGAGGGCGTCGATCGTGGTCGCGGGGACGGCCTCGGTGGCGCCGCGCCCGTCCGCCCCCACCGCGACCGCGCCGAAGTTCCGCGCGCGCTTGGGATCGACGATCGGCACCTGCGCGGTGCCGGGCTCGGCGCCGGCGGCGGCGCGCACGAGGGTGACGTTGCCGAGGCCGTTCTGGGCCACGTTCGCGGCGAGGAGGCCGTAGGCGAAGGCCTGCGGCTCGACGGCGATCACGCGGCCGCCGGGCCCGACTTTGCGTGCAAAATACACGGTATGGGTGCCGATGTTCGCCCCCACGTCGACGACGGTGTCGCCGGCGCCGAGGAGGGCGCCGAGCGTCTCGAGCTCGGGCTCGCACCACTCGCCGTAGAGGTCGAGCGACCGCCCCACGAACTGGTCGAGGGCGGGGTACGTGAACGTGCCGTGGCGGCACTCCTTCATCGCCACCGCGTCGTTGTCGAGGAGGCGCGCCGGCAACCCCGGCGCCGCCCGGGCGCGGGCGTCGAGCGCC
>JAEUKG010000043.1 GCA_016794325.1 Myxococcales bacterium
CGCCGCCGCGCCGCCGGACGCGAGGGCGCGGAGCGACGTCGCGCGCGAGACCGCGCCGAGCGCCGAGGAGAGCCGCAAGAGCGCGGTCCGGAGCGCCTCGCTCCGCGCCGAGGCCTCGGGCGCCACCTCCTGCGTCAGCTCGTCGAGCGCCCGGACGCGCTCGAGCCGCTCGAGCGCGCGCGACGGCGGCGGCGGCAGCGACTCCCCCACGAGGACGATCTTCGGCTCCGACGAGCGGACGAACCGAGCGTAGGCGCCGAGGACGTGCGACAGGTCGGGATCCATCGACGCCTCGGCGAGCACCTCGATGTCCTGCGCGTCGTCGAGGGCGTCGACGACGAGCAAGAAGGCGTCGGCGCCGTCGCAGCCGCCGGCGCGGATGAGGGCGTCGAGCGCCCGGGCGAGCGTCGCCAGCACGGTCCGCCGCAGGAGCGCGGGCGGGCGCTCCGCGGCGCGCTCGAGGAGCGCGCAGGTGCTCCGCTGCCACGTCGCGCGCAGGCGCGCGAGTCGCGCCGGGTCGTCGCCCGGGTCTCCGAGATCGCCGTCGACGAGGTGGAGGAGCGCGCGCAAGCGACGGAGCCGCAACGTCGGGTGGGCGACCTCGCCGGGGCGAGCTTCGGCCGGCTCCCCGTCCCCGCTCTGCGGGCCTTCGCGCGCGAGGAGCCAGACGGTCAGCCGGTCGTGGAGGGCGTCGAGCTCCTCGTCGAAGCCGCGAGCCTGCTCTCCTTTTTGGCCGAGGTGGAGGAGATCCGACAAGAGCCTGCGCTCGAGCAGCGACACGTCGAGATCGCGCAGGACGGTGAGCGAGGTGCGGCGCGCGATGGCGCCTGCAGCGTCGGCCTCGTCGGCCGGGGTGATCGCCTCGAGGGCGTCGACGGCGACCCGAGCCGACGTGAGGACCCCGCGCGCCATGAGGAAGGCCGCGGGCGCGCCCTGGCTCGCGAACGCCTCGAGCGCGGACGCGATCTGATCGCGCAGCGGCGGGTCGCCGCCGGCGCGCCCCTCGAGATCGCGAAAGACGTCGTGCGCGAGCGCGTGGGCGCCGTCGTCGGTGCCGCGGCTGCTCTCGGGGGGGTTGCGCTCGGCGAACGCGGAGCGAGCGGCCTCGAGCACCGGAGAGGGACCGACCTCCTGACGGAGCTCGGTGAGCGCTTCGCCCACGTCGGCGCCGCCACGCTCGACGAGCTCGAGGAGCAGCTCGGCGGCGGCGTCGGGCTCGGCCTCCGCGGCCCGGGCGATGCCCCAGACGAACGCGGGCACCGCACCGGGATCGCGGTCGAGGAGGCCTCGACGGAGCCCCGCGCGAGCGAGCCGCGCGCCCTCGTCCGGCCGCACTGCGACGAAGGCGACGGCGCTCGTCGCGGCGCGCCGCCACTCGGTGATCGAGCTCGTCGGCGCGAGGGCGGAGTCGAGGCCGGCGACGCCGTCGGGGAGCCACGGCGCGAGGAGGCCGCGCGCGACCGCGACGTGCCGCCACACGAGCGGCTCGCGATCGTAGAGGAGCCGCTGCCACGTGGCCCGGAGCCCGTCCGACGAGAGCACCCGCGCCGCGTGCAGGTCGCCCTGCGCGGCGCGGCTCGCCGCCTCGCGCGCGGCTCGCTCCAAGAGGCGCGCCGAGAGCCGCCTCGCCGCCAGCGACCGCGTCGAAGGCAAGACCAGCCACTCGCGCGCATATTCGCGGCGGGTGGCGAGCGCGAGGGCGAGCGGCCCGTCCGGGATCGCCGCCGACAGCGGGAGCTCGGTCGCGAGCGCCACGCGCGCGCGGACCCCGGCGGAGCTCAGCCCTTTTCCCGGGGTCTGCGCCATGAACGCCGCCATCGTCACGAACGTCTCGGCGTTGCCGCTGAGCAGGCGCGAGAGGACCCGACGGCCGAGCTCGCGCTGCTCGTGCCCGGCGGGGAGCGCGGACGCGAGGCCGTACAGGGCGACCCCGGCCGCGGCGGGGGCGAGCCAGTCGAGGTCGTCGACGAGCCCGTCGGAGAGCGCCGTCTGCACCGCGCGGAGGAGCGCCGACGGGCTCAGGCCGTCGAGGGGCCCCGGCCCCGCCTCCGCCGACGCGCGCGCCAACGTGGCCACCGCCTGCCGGAAGATCCCGCGGCGATCGGCCACTTCGGCCGTCGGGAGGTCGAGCAGGCCGCTCACGTACAGGCTTTGGCTGGACACCGGAGCGTCCTCCACATTACCCGCGTTCGCACGCGATTCCAACGCCAAGGCGAGAGCTGTGGTATGCGAGCCGCGTGATCCTCCTCGACAACGTCACCAAGCGGTTCGGCCCGAAGATCCTCTTCGAGAACGTCGCGATGCAGTTCGACCCCGGCAAGCGCTACGGCCTCACGGGGGCCAACGGCGCCGGAAAGTCCACGCTGCTCAAGATGTTGGGTGGGGACGAGGACACGGACACCGGGTCCATCACCATCCCCGGAAACCTCCGGCTCGGCGTCTTGAAGCAGAACCACTTCGAGTACGATCAGCAGCGGATCCTCGACGCCGTGATGATGGGCAACGTTGCCCTCTGGGCGGCGATGGAGGAAAAAGAGCGGCTCCTCGCCGGCGAGGTGACCGACGAGGTCGGCGTGCGCCTCGGTGAGCTCGAGGGCGTCATCGCGGAGGAGAACGGCTACGCGGCGGAGTCCGAGGCCTCGGAGCTGCTCGTCGGCCTGGGGATCCCCGCCGAGCGCCACGCGATGCCGATGAGCACGCTCGCCGCGGGCTACAAGCTCCGCGTCTTGCTCGCGCAGGTGCTGTTCGGTCGACCCGACGTGCTCCTCCTCGACGAGCCGACCAACCACCTCGACCTCGAGTCGATCCGGTGGTTGGAGCAGTTCCTCACCGGCGAGTTCCGGGGGACGCTGGTGGTGGTCTCCCACGACCGGCACTTCCTGAACGCGGTCGCGACCCACATCGCCGACGTCGACTACCGCACCATCACCGTCTACACCGGCGGCTACGACGACTTCGTCGCCCAGAAATACGAAAACAAGAAGCAGGCCGAGCAGCAGGCCGCGGCGGCGAAGAAGAAGATCGGCGAGCTCCAGGAGTTCGTGCAGCGCTTCGGGTCCCACGCCTCCAAGTCGCGGCAGGCGCAGTCCCGGCTCAAGCAGATCGACAGGCTCGAGGAGGAGGTGGAGGCCCGCGGCCCGAAGCGGTCGAGCCTGGTGCGCCCCTTCGTGCGCTTCGAGTTCGAGAAGCCGAGCGGCCGCGACGTGCTGCGCATCGAGGGCGTCTCCAAGTCCTTCACCGACGAGACGGGCGCCCCCAAGGTCGTCTTCTCGGGGATCTCGCTCAACGTGAACCGCGGCGACAAGATCGCGGTGACGGGCGCCAACGGCGTCGGCAAGTCGACGCTCCTCAAGCTGATGATCGGCGCCTCGCCGAAGCTCGACGACGACACGCGGCCGTACGCCTACGCGCCGGACGCCGGGGAGGTGCGCTGGGGGCACGACGTCAGCGTCGGCTACTTCGCCCAGGATCACCACGAGGCGCTCGGCCGCGCCGGCGCGGGCATGAACGCCTTCCAGTGGCTCTACTCGTTCGACAAGCTCGCGGCCCAGGAGCACATCCGCGGCATCCTCGGCAAGATGCTCTTCTCGGGCGACGCCGCGCTCAAGCCGCTCGAGGCCCTCTCGGGCGGGGAGTGCGCGCGGCTCGTCCTCGCCAAGGTGATGCTCCTCAAGCACAACGTGCTCGTCCTCGACGAGCCGACCAACCACCTCGACATCGAGTCCATCGAGGGGCTGCTCGAGGGCCTCACCCAGTTCAAGGGCACGCTGGTGGTCGTCAGCCACGACCGCCACTTCGTCGAGAAGCTCGCCACCCGCGTCATCGAGCTCCAGCCCACGCCGGCGGGCGCGAAGCTCGTCGACTTCGGCGGGAGCTACGACGACTTCCTCGCCCGCGAAGGGCGCGACTACACGCGCAAGGGCTGACGCGGATCAGACCGCGGGCTCGGCGAGATCGGGCCGCAGGCGGCTCACGATGCGCGCGAACGCCTCGCGGTCGTAGGCGCGCTCGAGGGCGACCTCGGGCGCGATCCGGCCCGCCGTCATCAGGCGCTCGAGCGACATCTCCATCGTCTGCATGCCGACGCCCTGCCCCGCCTGCATGACCGACGTGAGCTGGGAGAACCGCCCCTCGTGGATGAACGCGGCGGCGGGTGGCGTCCCGATCAGGATCTCGTGGGCGGTGAGGCGCCCCTTCCCGTCGGCGGTGCGGAGCATCTGCTGGGTGACGATGCCCGCGAGGGACTCGGCGAGCAACCCGCGGACGTGCGGCTGCTCCTCGACCGGGAACGACGCCACGATGCGCTCGAGCGTCGAGACCGCTCCCCCCGCGAACCCCGAGCCGATGACGAGCACGCCCGAGCACGCGAGCGCGAGCGCGCGCCGCATCGCGCCGCTGGACGCGAGGTCGCTGCAGAGGACCACGTCGGCGCTCTCGTTGGCGGCGCTCTCGAGCCCGAGCTCGAAGGTCGGGGCGTCGCGCCCGATCTCGCGGTGAGTGACGTGGGACCGGAGGGGCTCGTGGACGAGCTCGAGGGGAGCCTCCAGCGTCACGATGTGCCCGGCGCGGGTCTTGTTGATGTGGTCGACCATCGCCGCCATCGTCGTGGTCTTCCCCGACCCCGCGGGGCCGGTCACGAGGATGAGGCCGAAGCGTTTGTCGGCGAGGCGCCACAGCACCTCCGGGCAGCCGAGCTCGGCGAGCGAGAGCACGCGGCTCGGGAGGAGCTGGAAGACCGCAGACAGCCCGTGGCGTTTGTAGAAGCAGTTGACGCGGAAGCGCGCCTTGTCACCGTGGGTCCAGGAGAAATCGGCGTCGAGGTCGTCGCGGAGGCGCTTCGCCACGTCGGGTGGGACGAGCTCGAAGAGGATCTCGTCCATCGACTGCGCGCTCAACGCGGCGTCGCGGAGCGGCACGAGATCGCCGCGGACGCGCACCATGGGGGGGCACGCGGCCGCGATGTGGAGCGCGTTGCCGCCGCGGGCGAGCAGGTCGTCGAGCAGGGGGTCGATGCGTGCCACGGGTCATTTCCTCGGCGCGAGGCTCTTGCCGGCCTCGTCGCGTTTGCCCCGGACCGAAGCCTCGAGCTCGGCGGGGACCTCGGCGTATTGCTTCGCGGTGTCGAGCGTGACCTTCGAGGTTCGCGCGAGCTCGGCCAGCGACTCGTCGAGGCGCACGATGCCGAGCGCCTTGCCCCGCTGCATGAGCCCGGGGATCTGCGCCGTCTTCCCGTCGCGGACGAGCGAGTAGAGCGCGACCGACGCTGGCAAGAGCTCCACCGCCACGTGGAGGCGCGTTCGATCCGAGCTCGGCACGAGGCGCTGGCCCATGCTGAGGCGCAGGACTCCGGCGAGCACGGAGCGGACGTGGCTCTGCTCACC
>JAEUKG010000252.1 GCA_016794325.1 Myxococcales bacterium
TCCCGCCGTGTCCGCGACGACGCGCGTCGGAGCCCCGAGCGCGGCGACGACCGCGCCCCCGGTCGTCGACTCGCCCATCGCCAGCGCCGAGCCCCCCGACGCAGGCCGCGGGAGGCCGCACTCCGCGGCGCCGAACGCCGCGGGCGATCCGCTCGCCGGCCCCGACGCGGGCAAGCCGCGCGCCTCCGTCGACGCCGGCGCCGGCACCGTCCGCGACGCCGGGCCATCCGGACCGAGATATTCCATCGGGTTCTCCGTCGCGCCCGCCCCGGGCCAGCCGGTCCTCGACTCGACCGAGAGGGTCAGCAGCTCCTCACCCAGCGGCGTCAGGTCCTCGCGCCGTGCTTCGACACCGTCCACGGCGCGGCGGAGGTCGTCTTCCCCGTCGAGATGGCGTTCGACGCGAACGGCTTCAAGACTCGGCTCGTCCACCGCGGCGGGTTCCGCGACGTCGCGATGTGCATGGACACCCGCACCCACGCCTGGCACGTGAACACGCTGCGCAGCCCGAACGGCTACGTCGCGATCGTCACGGTGAGGGCGCACGAAAACGCGCCCTGACGTTCGGTCTTCTCGCGCTCGTGCGCGCGAGCCGCGGCGTCCTCGGGCGCGCCCTCCGTCGCGCCCGACGGCGTCGAGAGTCGAGCTCCGGGCGCCTCCTCGCTTCAGCGCGGGATCTCGATCGTGACCGCGATCACGCGATCGCCGCGGCGCACGATCCCCGTGACGTGCCGCTCGCCCCCGAGGACAGCGGGGGTCACGACGTCGGCGATCGCCTCCGGCGTGGCCACCTTGGATCCCATCACGTGCGTCACGACGTCGCCGTCCACGAGCCCCGCGCCGAGGCCGGACACACCCCGGAGGCGGACCCCCCCGGGCGCCGGCTCTCCGATCACCGAGCCCCGCTGGATCGCCGCGCGCACGACGCGCGCGGGCACGTAGAGCGCCTCGGTCGGCGCGTCGGCAGAGGTGCCCGCGTCGCCGGCGCCGCCGTCGGCGGGCTCGTGGCTCGAGCGCGGCGCCTTGGCGGCGTCGCGTGCACCCGCGTCGCCGGCCGTGGGCAGCGGCGTCGCTTCGATCGGCGGCTCCGGCGGCCCGATGAACCCCGCGTCGGGAGCCGGGGTGAGCGCGCGGGCGAGGGGGACGAGCTCGGCGGCGACGGAGTCCCCCAGCGCGCTCGCCCACGCCCGCGACAGGAGGAGCGTGGCGACGAACGGCGCCGCGAGGAGGAGGAGGGGACGCCGGTGCTTCACGTCCCCCCCATCGTAGCGCGCCCCTCGCTCCGCCGAGGCGACCTCGTCGAGCGCGAGCACGCACGCGCGGTCGCTGCCCGCCTCGGCGGCGACGAGCCCTCAGGCCTTGGCGTCGCCCTCGCCCTCGTCGTCATCATCGTCGTCGTCGTCGTCGTCATCGTCGTCGTCGTCCTCGTCCTCGAGGCTCGACACGCTCGACTCCGGCGGGAGCTGGCGGCCCTCACGCTCGGCCTGCTGACGCTCCTTCTCGCGCTGCACCTTGAGCTGGGCGACGCGCTGCATGATCGCAGGCTTCGGCGCGATCATGACCGTCATCGCGCGGGCCTCCATCATCGCTCGCGTCTCGACGTTGGCCACGTCCTCGACGGCCTGGATGATGGTGTTGAGCTGCTCCTGCGCCTTCTCGGGGTGCGTGATCTCGCGACCGCGGAAGCGCACGGTGAACTTGACCTTGTGGCCGGCCTCGATGAAGCGGCGCGCGGCGCGGATCTTCACGGCGATGTCGTGATCGTCCGTCTTCGGGCGGAGCTTGACCTCCTTGACGTCGACGACGGTCTGCTTCCGCTTCGCCTCGGCGGTCTTCTTCTTCTCTTCGTACTTGTACTTTCCGAAGTCGAGGATCTTGCACACCGGCGGCTCGGCCTTCGGGTTCACCTCGACGAGGTCGAGCCCTTGGTCTTGCGCGCGCTTGAGCGCCTCGTGTGTCTGCAGCACGCCGAGCATGTCGCCGTTCGCGTCGATGACGCGCACCTCGGGGACACGGATTCGGTGATTCACGCGGATCTGGAATCCACGCTGCTGCTGCCGTGGATCGAAACGGGGTCGCCCCATCGCCATTGGGTATGCCTTGCCTCCTCTTGGGTCTCTCTACGCCGAAAACACTCGTGTTTTCGAGCCGGGGGGCATCTTTCACCGCCCCGGGCCGCCGGTCAACGCTGAAAAAGCGTCGCGCGCGCTCGCCGCGGGGCCCTGGAGACGATGTATGCCGCGAGGCTACGACCGTCGGCTGGACGGAACCCCCACGGTCGCGCGCGCCGACCGACGGGTCGCGGGGGAGAGGGCCCTCGCACGAGGCTCTCCGGCGAGAGGGGTGGCGGGCGAAACGGCGCGCTGATAGGTCAGCGGGCGCATGCTGTCGATCGTCACGCTCGTCGCCGTGGCCCTCACGCTGCTTCCCGTGGCCGTCCTGCTCGTGGTTCGCGCGCACGCCGACCGCCCCGTGTGGGAGGTCGCGCTCGACGTCCCCCTCGGCGTCGCGCTCGATCTGGTGACGCTCCTCGTCGCGACCCGCGTCGTGCCCCTCGAGACGGCCATCCTCGCGTCGCGGGCGATCTGGCTCCTCGTCGGGGTCGGGCTGGTCCTGCGGCGCCGTTCGCGAGGAGCTCCGCTCGCGTGGCCGCGCGCCATCGGGGTGCGGGACGTCGCGGCGGTGGCGGCGTCGGCGGCGAGCGCGGCCGCGATCTGCATGATGGTGTCCCGGCCCTACCGCGTCGGTGATCACAACTGGCACGACGGCCTCGTCCCCTCGATCGCCGGGCAGACGTTGCCGTTCATGAACGTCTACGACCCCAAGGCGGTCCTGCACTACCACTTCGCCGGCGACGTCCTCGCGGCCACCCTGCGCGCGCTGTCGGGCAACGTGATGTCCGCGTCGCTCGCGGTCAGCTTGGTGCACGACGTGAGCTTCGGGCTCATCGCCGCGACGACGTCCCTCTTCATGCTCGGCTTCGGCCAGAGGCGCTTCTGGGCGATCGCGGCCGGCGGCGTCGCGTTCGTGCTGAACGGTCCCGTCGCCCTCCGCGGAGACATCGGGCCGCCGTTCCACGGCTTCTCGTATTTCAACTACGCGCTCGCGAGCTGCCGGCCCCACATGGCCCTCGCGGGGCTCCTCACCGCGGGCTTCGTCGGCGCCGTGTTCGCGGGGCTCGCGCACCCGAGCGCCCGCCGCTTCCCGTTGCTCGTCGTCCTCGTCGCGACGTCGGCGGCGCTCGGGGTCGCCGACGAGGCGACCTTCGCCGCGCTCGGCCTCGGCCTCGCCGCCGTCTGGCTGGTGCGCCCCTCGCTCCTCGCGCGCAGCCGCTGGGTCGGCCTCGGCGTCCTCGTCGCGCTCCTCGGCGTCGTGCTGCTCGTGAACTTCGCCTTCAGCGCCGCGCTCTTCGGGGGCCAGGTCAGCAAGGTTCAGGCGGTGGCGCCGCGCCTGACCTCGGTGACGGGCCTCCCGTCGCTGCCGCTCTCGAAGGGCCCCGGGCGGCTCTCCCTCTTCATGGACACCCTCCCGTTCTCGTCGTCGCTCGTCGGGCTGGGCATCCTGGCCATCCAGCGGAGGGCGCGGGGGCTGAGCGTCTTCCTCGCGATGTCGTTCGTCGTCGTCGCCTTCAGCGTCGTCGTCGCGGTCGTCTTCGAGTTCAACCGCGCGCCGTGGGAGAACCAGCGCTTCTTCGTCGTGCCGTTCTTCGTCACCGTGCTCCCCTGTCTGTGGCTGCTCCACCGGGCGCGCCGCGCGAGGACGGCGGCGGTGGCGATGGCGCTCGGCGTCGTCGCGCCCGCCTTCTTCACCCTCCACTGGTTCAGCGCCCAGATCCAGAAGGACATCGGCGGCGAGCCGAGCGTCGGGAACCCGGCCATCCGCTACGACCTGAACGAGGTCGACTGCCGGCAGGCCGCGGGCGCGAAGCTCGGCGAGCGCCCCGCGCCGAGGTACCTCGAGTCGTCGGAGTTCTTCCTCCTCCTCTCGTGCCGCTCCGTCTATGCGGCTGGGTCCGTCCGCGCCCCGTGGACGATGAAGATCGCGCCTCGGCACGGGACGTTCTCGCAGCTCGAGGAGCTGGACGGCGCCCTCGTCGGTCGCGACGAGACCGCCGAGGCGCTCTGCCTCGCGGACCGGACGGGAGCCACCGATCCGATCTGCGCGCGCGCGACCGCGAATCGCGCCAAGTGCTCCGCCGAAGGTCGGAGGTTCCTCCGCTGCCCGCTCACGCCCGCCGATCGATCGGCGCTGCTCGCCGATCCCGCGCGCTGGAGGGAGCGCGCTCCTTGATGGAGCGCGCTCGAGGCCCGCTCGCGGCGTGCGCGGCGCCGGGGAGCGTCAGAGCCCCGGGACGAGGGCGATGGTCGACAGCGCGCCCGCGCGCACGTGGAGAGGCGCGCGCGCGACGACGGCGCCCGTGCTCGCGAGCCGGCCGACGAGCGTGTATTTGCCTGCTGCGACGTTGAAGAGCGCGGCGTGGCCGGTGGCGTCGGACGACCGCGCGCTGGCCGAGAGCGAGACTCCTGCGCCGTCGCGGACGGTGTACGCAGCGCGCGCGCCCGGGGGAGCGGGGTCGAGCTCGACGATCACGCCCGCCGCGGGGACGGCCTGCGCGCCGCCGAGGGCTCTGCAGTCGAAGGTGGAGACGAGCACGTGCCCCTGCTCCGGTTCGAGCTCGATCGACGCCATGCGCGCGAAGGCCCCGAGGTCGCTGCGCGACCAGTACGGACGCGCGTAGTCCGGCGCGTCGGCGGCGATCGGCGGTGACACGAAGGCGACGTTCGGCAGGTCGCCCGCGCGCGTCGTCTCGAAGTAGCCCGCGAAGCCGCGCGCGCCGGTGGGGACGTCGAAGCTGGCGCGACCCTCGGTGGTGGTCTCGGCGGCGCCGACCACCTCCGAGCACGCGGCGTCGACGGCGGATCCGCAGGCGCGCACCGTCGCGCCGGCGATCGGGCTCGCGCCTCCAGGGTCGACGAGCGCGAGGCCGACCTTGGCGCTGCGCGATCCCGGGCTCGACTGGACGGGCGACGCGGTGCACGACCACAGGGGATCGGCGACGGGCGCGCTCGGCCCGTGGGGCGACGACGTGGCCGCCGCCGGCTCGGGCGCGGGCGCGCTCTCGCCGAGCGGCGCGCGTTCGCCGCCGCAACCCGCCGCCCCGGCGACGCCCACGACCCCAACGATGCCCAGGAAGGTGCGCACGTTCATGACTCCGCCGCTACCGGAGTCGGAGGCGGAGGGCCAAGTTTGTCGTGGGCGCGCCGGCCGAGCGACGGCTCAGGGCCGGTAGAACACGACGTCGTCGACCATGAAGCAACTGCCCCCGCCCACCGAGATCGGCAGGAAGCGGAGGTCCTCGGACGCGCCGGTCGTCGTCGTCACGACCTCGACGCTGAGCTTCCGGTAGGCCGTGTCGAGCTCGTCGTCGATGTCGGCGCTCTTGCCGGCGACCTTGAGCCGCGCCGACCAGCCGATCGCAGGGGTGGGATCGACGCGCCGACCCCAGCCCTCGAGGACGTAGGTGCCAGGCGTCGTGGGGAGCACCAGCGTCTTGAAGAGCTGGCCGCCGCACATCTTGCACCCGGCGCCGGTGCGGCCGCCGGCCGCTTCTTTGGTCCCGCCCCACTCCGCGCACTCGGTGCCCTCGAAGCCAGTGGAGTAGAGGATGCCCGAGGTCGCGGCGTCGACGCCGGCGTCGCCGGACGAGGACGAGGTGCTCGACGAGCTCGCCTGCCCGCTGCTGCTGCTGCTGCTGCTGCTTCCGCCGGAAGACGCCGACGAGGAGGCCCCTCCGCTCGACGCGCTGCTGCCGCCGCTCGCGCCGCTGCTGCTTCCGCCGGAGGACGCAGCGCCCCCACCGAGACCGTCGGTCGTCACGGCGAGGGAGCACGCCCCGAGGAGGGCGGCGCCGATGGCGAACAGCCAGCGCACGCGTCCATCATAGCCCCCTTCGGCGCCAGGGCCAGGGCGTTCCGTCGCGAGCGTTCAGCGGCCGCCGTCCGCCGGGAGGGCGCCGACCCGCTCGAGCACCCAGCGCGAGACGCCGAGCGCTCCCTCGATGTCGTAGTGGACGCCGTCGGGGCGGATCTTCTTGCCGCGGTGCTGGAGCGTGCAAGCCCGGTCGGGGCACAGGTAGCCGCCGAGGTCGAGGAGCTCGACGCCGGGCACCGCGGCCGCCACCTTGCGGAGCGAGGCGTTGATGCAGTCGACCTCGGCCCAGAGATCCTTCGACTCCCAGGGGCCGAGCCCGTACGGCAACGTCACCACGAAGACCCGACCGCCGGGGGCCACGAGCTCCGGCACGCGGAGCATCGTCCACTTCTCGAAGCGGGCGTGCCACTCGCGCGTGCACGCGCGATCGAAGCGACCGTCGACGCTCACCCCGTGCATGAAGGCGCCGCCGAGG
>JAEUKG010000270.1 GCA_016794325.1 Myxococcales bacterium
TTGGGCAGCTTGCTGCCTATTTTCGAGCGGGGAGCCCACCTCCCGGAATTGCTGCCTTTTTCGCCGACGCTACTGGAAGCAGGAGTCGCACCCGGGCGGGAACACGACGAGCTGGTTCTTCACCTGATCCTCGCATTTCATCGCGAGCGAGTCCTTCTTGCACGCGTCGATGCGCGCCTGGTCGCAGCTGGAGCGCCGGCAGCCCGACTCGTCGTCGGAGCACGACGCCCCGCAGCCCGTCTCGTCGGGGACCTGGGCCACCGACATCCGCGTCGAGATGCACGAGTCGGTGGTCCCCCGTTTGGGATCGCACTGGGTGTAGCGCTCGCACCACCCCGACAGGATCGCGAGGCCCGCCGTCTTCGACGTCGGCTTGCACAGACCGCTGCAGGCGGACTCTGCCGACGCGAGCGCGGCGAGCGCGGCGACGACCACGGTGACGATGGCTGCGCGGCGGAGCGCGCTCACCCTCGGTAGACCTCGTCTTGCTCGATGCGCGAGAGCACCCAGTCGAACTCGCCCGAGGTGACCTTGGCCTGGCAGTAGTTGCAGTTTCCACCCATGCTGACGTCCGAGGGGGCGCCGCACTTGGGGCAGACCTTGTCGACGCGCGCGGGCCCCTTGGCGCCGCGCCCTCGGATGAGGGTCCAGTATTCGCTGTACTGGCGCTCGCGGCTGCGATCGCCCGAGACGATCTGGTTGTTCGCGTCGGCGACGGTGTAGTCGAGCGACGACGCCCAGAAGCGGATCGTGATCGCGTCGTAGAACGCGTCCTGGGTGACGGACGCGAGCTCGACCCGGTGGATGCGGGCGTTCTCGGTGATGTTGCGGAGGCCCTGGCGCTTGTATTCGCCGATCCAGAACTGCTGGGTCGAGAAGAGGGCGTCGCTCATCAGCGGCCGCATCCCGGCGAGATCGCGCGCCGCCCACGCGGTCTGGAACTCGCGGAAGATGTGGCCGAGGCGCCCCTCGATGCCCTGCCACGTCGTCGCCGGATCCGACTGCTGGAGCGCGGCGAAGCGCTGGCGGGCCGCCGGGTCGACCACCGTCGGGAAGTTGGTGCCCTCCTCGGCGACGTTGCCGGTGAGCATCGGGCCGCGCGCCTCCTTGGCGAGCTCCCGCACCGACTCGATCACCCAGTCGAACTCGCCGGTGCCGCCCACGTTCTTGTTGCAGTAGCGGCAGACGCCGCCGGCGACGTTCTCGAGCGGGGCGCCGCAGCTCGGGCAGCCGATGACGCGCGCCTTGTCGGGGGTGCGCGACTTGGCGTCGCGCTTGCGGCGAAGGACCCACTCCTCGTGGGCCCACACCCCGCCCTCTCCTTGCGGATAGCGGACGCCGTAGTTGGTCTCGAAGTGGACCACCACCGACACGTAGGGAGAGCTCGGGTCGAGGCCCTGCACGTCCTCGACGCTCATCGAGCCGACGACGACGTTCGCCACCTCGCCGCCGGGGCTCGTGGCGAAGGCCTGCTGGGCGCCCTGCGAGAGGTAGGGCGCGTAGCGACCGGTCTGGCCGCGGCCCTGCGCCGTCTTGAGCTCGGCGTAGAGCGCGTAGAGGAAGTCGTCGAAGAGGACGAGCGAGAAGTTGGGGTCGGTCTCGCGCAAGCGCTCGAGGACGCGCCGCTGGGAGATCTGCGGGGGCGGAGGCGGCGGCGGCGCCACCGGGGCGTAATACGCCGGCTGGAACGTGGACCAGCTCGCCTGGGGCCGGCTCCTCATGGTCGCGAGGTAGATCACGACGATGAAGGCGACGATGAAGACGAGGATGATGAGGCCGACGATGGCGCCGCCCCCTCCACCGCCGGAGTAGCTCCCGCCGCTCGACGAGTAGCTCCCGCTCGAGCTCCGCGACGAGCCGCTCGACGAGAAGCTCGATCCGCTCGACCCGCTCCGGAACGAGCCGCTCGAGCCGCTGCGCGACGAGCCGCTCGACCCGCTCCGGAAGGAGCTGCCGCCGCCCGGACGCGCGACCGCGACGTGGGCGACGAGGAGGAGGGCTCCCGCGAGGAAGATGCAGATCCGGACGATGCGCGACAGGCGGCTCACGCGGCCGCTCCGGTCTCGCCCATGTC
>JAEUKG010000283.1 GCA_016794325.1 Myxococcales bacterium
GTTCGGGTTCGGGTTCGGGTTCGGGTTCGGGTTCGGGTTCGGGGTTGGGTTCGCGAGCAGGTTCGGGTTCGGGGGGTGGGTTCGGGGGTCGGGTTCGGGGGTCGGGGTAGGCGGTCGTGCTCGCGGGGGAGGGCGCTCATGGGGTGTCTGCGCCCTGGAGGCGGCGGCGGACCTCGGTGGGCGGAGGGAGGCCCGCCTTGGCGAACGCGCGCGCGAGGGCGGGGGCGGAGCCGTACCCGACCTCGGCGGCGGCGTCCGCCACCGTGACACCGGGGCACCCGAGGAGGACGGCGGCGATCTGGATGCGCCAGCGGTTGCGGAGATCGCGCCAGCTCTTGATGCCGAGGCCGTAGGTGTCCCCGAACGCCGACAGGATGCGCTGGAGCTGCCGCGGCGACAGCTCCGTCTCCTCGCCGAGGCGCAGGGTGTCGGCGGACGTCGCGAGCGTCCCCACCATCCCCGTCAGCGCAGCGGCGATGCGCTCGTCGCGCTCGGGGGGCGCTCCCGTGAGGCGCGCCGCCGAGAGATCGCCCACGGGAGCGCCGAGATCTCGGAAGAGGTCGAGCGCGATCGCGAAGGTCGCGCGCTGCGGCGCCGCGGGGTCGTCGATGCGCGCGGCGAGCGCGTCGAAGGCGTCCATCGAGCCGCGCCCGAGCGTGACCGGGCCGGCGTGGTCGGCGGCGCGCGGCGTCGTCCACTCGAGGTCCACGAACGCCGTCGACTCGAACCGCATCGCGGACTGCTCGTGGGGGGCGACGAGGACGGCGTCGCCCGGCCCGAGGACCGCGTCCCCGTGGACGATGCGCCCTCGGCGCACGACCAGCGCTTGCAGCCGCGACGGCGGGGCGAGCCAGGGGTAGGCGCTCGTGAGGAGGCGCTCGTCGACGGTGAGGCCGTCGTAGCGCGTGTGGCGCAGCACGAGCTCCTGTCGCCGGAGCGCCCTCGCGCTCACGACGGCCGGCGCGATCTTCGACACGTGCTCCATCACCGTGTGGATCGCGATGCGGTCGCCGTCGTCTCCGGGCATGAGCCCAGAAGCTACTACACGACCCGCGGCGAGCGGGGCGGGCCCTGTTTCGGCTCGAAGTCAGGGCCGGGTTGCTGGTAAGAAGGGCCCGATGGTCCGCCGCACCTCCGCGCTCGCTTGTGCCACGATCTTGCTCACGATTTTCGCGGGCGGCTGCCCGGAGGAGGCCCCGCCGCCGAAGACCCCGGCGCCGAAGCCGGTCGATCCCGGCAAGCCCATCCCGACCGTGGCGCCGGTCGCGGGCGAGGTCCACCTCACGGACGTGTTGCAGCTCACCCTCGAGGGCGAGAACGCCGAGGCCTACTGGGCGTTCGACGGCAGCCAGCTCATCCTCCAGGCGCGCAAGGGCGACAACGACTGCGACCGCATCTTCCGCATGCCGGTCTTCGGCCCCGGCGGCATCGAGGGCGGCAAGCTGCCGACGCCGGTGCCGGTCTCGAGCGGCAAGGGCGTCACCACCTGCTCGTATTTCCTCCCCGGCAACCAGGACGTCATCTACGCGTCGACCCACCTCGGCGGCGACGCGTGCCCGCCGAAGCCCGACCACAGCCTCGGCTACGTCTGGGCGCTCTACGACACGTACGACATCTTCCGCGCCAAGGCCGACGGCACCGGCGTCGTCCGCCTCACCGATCAGAAGGGCTACGACGCCGAGGCGACGGTGTGCGGCAAGGACGGCTCGATCGTCTTCACGAGCGTCCGCGACGGAGACATCGAGCTCTACCGGATGGACGCCGACGGCAAGAACGTGAAGCGCCTCACGAGCACGCCGGGCTACGACGGCGGCGCGTTCTTCAACGCCGACTGCTCCAAGATCGTGTGGCGCGCGTCGCGCCCGCGGCCGGGCAAAGAGCTCGACGACTTCAAGTCGCTGCTCGCGCGCGGCCTCGTGCGCCCGTCGAAGCTCGAGCTGATGATCGCCAACGCCGACGGATCCGACGCCCAGCAGCTCACCTACCTCGACGCCGCCTCGTTCGCGCCCTACTGGCACCCGTCGCAGAAGCGCATCCTGTTCTCGTCCAACTACGGCGATCCGAAGGGGCGCGAGTTCGACATCTGGGCGATCGACACGGACGGCACCAACCTCGAGCGCATCACCCACGCGCCCGGCTTCGACGGCTTCCCGATGTTCTCGCCCGACGGCAAGCACCTCGCGTTCTCGTCGAACCGCGCGACCCCGCCGGGCAAGCACGACACCAACGTCTTCGTGGCGACCTGGTCCGAGGCCGGCGGCGAGCGCAAGAAGGGCGCCGCCGACCGCGTGATGGAGGACGTCGCCTGGCTCGCCGATCCCGCCCGCCAGGGCCGCGGCGTCGGCACGAAGGGCCTCGAGGAGTCGGGCGCCTACATCCGCGGGCGCCTCACGTCGTTCGGCTTCAAGCCGGTCGGCGACGGCGGCACCTACGATCAGAAGTTCCCGGTCGTCACCGAGGCCAAGGCGGGCCCGAAGACGAAGATCGAGATCGACGGCAAGGCCCTCGCGGCCGCCGACTACGCGGTCCTCGGCTACTCGCCGGCGAAGGCCGACGTCCGCGGCGATCTCGTCTTCGCCGGCTACGGCGTCGTCGCCAAGGAGGCGGACGTCGACGACTACGGCAAGCTCGACGTGAAGGGGAAGGTCGTCGTCGTGCGGCGCTTCGTCCCCGAGAGCGACAAGCTCAAGGGCACCGAGGCCCAGCGGCGCTACGGCGACATCCGCCGCAAGGCGTGGACCGCGAAGCAGAAGGGGGCGGTCGGGCTCGTCGTCGTCGACGATCCGGTGAAGCCGGCGAGCGCGCCCGCCGACTGGAAGCAGCCCGACGAGGCGAAGCTCCCGCCGCTCCAGCCCGAGGGCTACTCCGACGCCGGGCTCCCCGTCGTCGTCGTCAAGCGCGCGATCGGCGCCCCCCTCGTCGCCAAGCTCGAGAAGAAGCAGCGGGCGACGGCGCACGTCGCGGTCGAGATCTCGACCGTGAGCCAGGACGCCTTCAACGTCGTCGCGCGCCTCGAGGCCGAGCCGGCCGACGGCAAGAAGCTGCCGGGCGTGATCGTCGTCGGCGCGCACTACGATCACCTCGGCATGGGCGGGCGCCACTCGCTCGCGCCGCACTCGAACGAGGCCCACGTCGGCGCCGACGACAACGCGTCGGGCGTCGCGGTCGTCCTCGAGATTGCCCTCGCGCTCTCGCAGAAGAAGAAGGAGCTCCACCGCGACGTCGTCTTCGCGCTCTTCTCGGGCGAGGAGTCGGGCGTCCTCGGATCGGCGCACTTCGTCCGCGCGGCGGCGGAGGGCAAGAAGGGCGCGATCGCGCCGAAGGACGTGTTCGCGATGCTGAACCTCGACATGGTCGGGCGCATGCGCGAAAACCGCCTCCAGGTCCTCGGCAGCGAGACCGCGTCGGAGTGGCCGGAGCTCGTCGCCGCGTCGTGCGGCGCGAACCGCGTCGAGTGCGCGGCGAGCGGCGACGGCTACGGCCCGAGCGACCAGATGTCGTTCTACACCGCGGGCGTCCCGGTCCTCCATTTCTTCACCGGGACGCACACCGACTACCACAAGCCCTCCGACGTCGCGTCGAAGGTCAACGCCGCCGGCGCGGCGCAGACCGGCAAGGTGGTCGCCGCGATCGCGGAGTCGCTCGCGGGCCGCGACAAGCCGCTCACCTACAAGCAGGGCGTCGAGGGCCCGGTCGCGCGCGGCGACATGCGGAGCTTCAACGCGTCGCTCGGCACCATCCCCGACTACGGCGGCCCGGGCCCCGGCAAGAAGGGCGTGCTCCTCTCGGGCGTGCGGCCCGGGAGCGCGGCCGACAAGGGCGGGATGAAGCGCGGCGACGTCCTCGTGAAGCTCGGGGCTCACGACATCGCGAGCGTCGAGGACCTCATGTTCGTGCTGAACGCGAGCAAGCCCGGGGAGACGGTGCCCGCGGTGGTGCAGCGCGACGGCAAAGAGGTGAAGCTCGAGGTCACGTTCCAGGAGTCGCAGCGCCCGAAGTGACGCGGGCTCGCGCGCGGATCAGGCCGCGCGCGCGGCGGGGATGGCCCCGCGCGCGCGGAGATCGGCGCTCGTGACGCGCTCGTACGCCGGCGCCGGCTCCACCCGGAGCTTCGCGCGCACGTCGGCGAGCGGCAGCGCGAGGAGGCTCTCCCACCGGACCGCGGGCAGCCACGCGGCGGCGCTGCCGGCGCGGAAGGCGCGCCGCGCGACGCCGGACACAGGCAAGCCCCGGACGAGCGCGAGGCTGCAGACGAGGGCGACGCCGACGTGCCTCGTCTGCGCGTAGCTGAACGCGAGGAGGGCGACCTCGCCGACGACGTCGGCGCCGTACCCCGTCACGACGTGCCAGAGATCGTGCGTGTCGCGCATGCGGTCGCCGAGCCAGAGGAGGTCGGGGTCCACGTCGGGCACCTCGCCGCGGCGCGCGGCCTCGTTCGCCTGCACGATGCCGTCGGCGGAGATCCCCTCGCGCTCGGTGAAGTCCGCGTAGGCGCGCCCGAGGCTCCCCGGCGGCATCGCGAGGAGCCGCTCGCGGTCCGAGAGGAGGGCTCGGAGGTCGGGCTTGTCGCGCAGGAGCGCGCGGCCGTCGGCGGTCGCGCGCGCGCGCTCGAGCATGCGCGCGGGGGCGCGACCCGGCAGGCTCTCGATGACCTCGAACACCTTCGGCAGGGCGTCCGGATCGCCGTAGAGCACGCGGAGCGCGCGGAGCGCGGCGATGGGATCGTTCTTCGGGGTGGCTCGTCGGCGCATGTCTCCTCCTCGCTCCCGCCGCGTCCACCGGCGGGTCGCTATCGACACAATTGTCTATAGCGCTGTCGACAAACTTGTCAACTGGGGGGAGGCCCCCGAGAATGGCCGTGTGAAGCCGACGCGCTCGAAGAAGGCCGGGGGCCGGTCGCCCGCAGCGCGCCCCAAGACGCGGTCGCCGCGGCGTCGCCTCACCGCGGAGGCCGCGCGGGAGGTGATCCTCGAGGCGGCGGAGGCGCGCTTGCGCGCCGAGGGCCCCGAGGGGCTGCGCCTGCAGGACATCGCCCGCGACGTGGGCCTGTCGCACCCGACGGTGCTCCACCACTTCGGGAGCAAGCAGGGGCTAGTGGAGGCGCTCGTCGCGAGGTCGATGACCGCGCTCGAGGACGAGCTCGTCGCGTGCTTCCGCGAGGCCAAGCGCCCGGACGACCTCGTGCCGACGATGGCGAAGGTCGACGAGGTGATGCGCGTCCGGGGGCAGGCGCGCCTGCTCGCGTGGCTCGCGCTCACCCAGGCGGACGACCAGCGGGCGCCCGAGTCCCGGCTCCGCGAGGTCGCCGAGCTCGCGCACGCGGCCCGCGCGGCGCTGGCCTCGGGCGAGGTGTCGTACGAGGACACCGCGTTCGGCATCATGCTGGCGTCGACGGCGGCGTTCGGCGCCGCGCTCATCGGCCCGGGGCTGCTCGAGGCGCTGGGGCTACCCTCGGACGGCGCCACCGTCGCGCGCTTCTCGCGGTGGGTGGCGGAGCTCCTCGCGGCGCGCGCCGGCCTCCCGGGCGCCGGCCCTCCGTCGCGCGGTTGATCCGAGCGCCGCCGACGCGCGCGCCTGGCCTCGTCACACTCCGAGGGCCCCGCGCGAAGAGGGGGGGACCGCGCAGCCCGGGGGGACCGCGCGGCGAGGAGGTGTCCATGCATTCGAACCTGGGAAGCGCCGGGCGCGCGGCCGCGGTCGCGTTCGTGATCGGGCTGCTCTCGCTCGCGCCGAGGACCACCGAGGCCGAGGAGATCGCGGACTACGAGCGGTCGGGGGAGTACGACGAGGACGGTCAGCGGTTCGGCGATCTCGTCGTCTCCGGCAAGCTCACCCCCGACGCGAAGGCGCCGGGCGGCTGGGTGCTCGTGCGCACCCTCGAGAACAAGGGCGACGCTCCGGTCGAGTGCGCGCTCGAGGAGC
>JAEUKG010000292.1 GCA_016794325.1 Myxococcales bacterium
GTCGGCGCTCTGGATGAAGAGCGCCGCGCCGTCGAAATAGACGAAGGCGTGGACGTCGGCGACCCGCGCCGACTCGATGCGCCACATCCCCTTGCGCCCGACGCTGATCGGGGCGAGCTCTTGACCCGAGCTCAGCGGGATGAACGCCGGCTCACCGATCCCCTGCTGGAGCTCGATGACGTGGGTCGTCGGATTAGCCATAGTCGCTCACGCGGCCCTTGCCCGAGCGCTTCGCGCGCTCGGCCGCTTCGTGGACCACCGGCGGCAGATCGACGCCGTGCTCGTGGAGCTGCGGCAGGCACCGGGGGAGGATCCCGGTGGGCGCGAGATCGCTGAGGATCTCACCACCCTCGCCGAACCCTTGGTAGTCCCGCGCGAAGATGTCCTGGAGCTGGTAGGTGTTGCTCGTGGTGTCGTAGCCGAGCACCTCGGTGATGTGGGTGATCTTGCGCGACCCGTCCTGGAGGCGCGACACCTGGACGATGATGTTCACCGCGGACGCGAGCTGGATGCGGAGCGCGTGCAGCGGCATCTCGATGTCGCTCATCATCGCCATCGTCTCGAGGCGAGTCACGGTGTCGCGCGGGTAGGTCGCGTGGAGGGTGGCGAGGCAGCCGCCGTGGCCGCTCGTCATCGCCTGGATGAGATCGAGCGCCTCGCCGCCGCGGATCTCTCCGACGACGATGCGATCGGGCCGGAGGCGCAGGGTGGCGCGGAAGAGATCGCGGATCGTGACCTCCCCGCGGCCCTTGGGGTCGGGCGGCCTCGCCTCGAGCATGCACACGTGCGTCCGCTGGAGCTGCAGCTCGCGCGAGTCCTCGATGACGACCACGCGCTCGCCTTCGGGGATGAAGGACGACAGCGCGTTGAGCATCGACGTCTTGCCGCTGCCCGTGCCGCCAGCGATGAGGACGTTGAGCTTCGACGCCACGAGCGCGTGCAGCGAGACGGCCGCGTCTTCGGTCATCGCCCCGAAGCCCACGAGGCGCTCCACCGTGAGAGTCTCGCGGAAGAATCGGCGGATCGAGACGCACGGGCCGTCGGGCGCCGCGGGCGGGATCACCGCCTCGATACGCGAGCCGTCGGGCAGCCGGCCCTCGAGGATGGGCCGCTCCTCGTCGATGTGCTTGCCGACGAACTGCGCCGCGTTGCGGAGCGCGGACGTGAGCGCCTCGCGGCTCTCGAAGCGCGCGTCGGTGAGGTGGAGCTGGCCCTTCTTCTCGACGAAGATCTGATCGGGCCCGTTGATCATGATGTCGCTCACCGCCGGGTCCTCGAGGTATGGACGGATCGGTGCGAAGAACTGCAGCAGCGTCTCTTCGAAGACCTCGCGGGGGATCACGACTCCGAAAGTGTATACCAGCGTGGCCGTCGAGGGCTCGGTTCTGGTAATCTCTTCGTGCGGGCCATCGAGCACAAACCTTCGTTAAGTTTGGGCAATTCAGGAGTCGCCATGCCGCGCCGAGCGCTCACCGCCGTTGTGCTGCTGCTGTCCTTTTGCGCTGTGGGCCGAGCCGAGGCGCAGGAGCGCGTCGTCCGCCCGATGCGGACGGGCTCCGCCGCGTTCGGGGGATCGACGTCGCTGATGGCCGAGCTCGGAGACCGGTTGGTCTTCTTCGGATCGGCGGACGCCGGGCCCGCCGACCTGTGGATCTCGGACGGGACCACCGCCGGCACGACGCTCGTGAAGTCGATGCGCACCGACGGCGGCCAAGGGCTCGTCGCGCAGACGGCGCTCCGGCGCGTCGGCGGCGCGGTCGTCTTCGCGGCAGACGACGGCGTCCACGGCGTCGAGCTCTGGCGCACCGACGGCACGCCCGCCGGCACGACGCTGCTCGTCGATCCCGACACCGCTGGCTCCTCGCAGCCGAGCGACGTGTTCGTGTTGGGCAGCGCCGGCTTCTTCCGCGCCGCGGAGACCGGCGGGGCGTTCGCGCTGTTTCGCACCGACGGCACCGCCGCCGGGACCTCGAAGATCAAAGCCGTTGCGCCGTACCACTTCGCCTCGGCGGGCACGACGCTCTTCTTCGGAGGCACCGACGCTCAGGGCTTCGAGCCTTGGCGCTCGGACGGAACCGCGAGCGGGACGCAGATCATCGCCGACCTCGCGGCGGGCGCGGGCAGCTCGATCCCCCTCGGAGCGGGAGGCGCGTTCGGCGGCGTCGGCGCCACCCGGGCGGTGTTCGTCGTCGACGAGGGGCCTCCCGCGGGAACGACGCTCTGGGTGACCGACGGCACGCCGGGGGGTACGACGGCGATCGCCGATCCGATGCCCGGAGTGCAGTCGCCCTTCGCGATCACGCCGCGCTTCGTGAGCGCCGGTGGCTTCGCGTACTTCTCCGCGAACGACGGGGTGAAGGGCCACGAGCCGTGGCGGACCGACGGCACCGCCGCGGGGACGATCGCGCTCGCCGATCTCGCGCCCGGAGCGGCGAGCTCGTTCGGACCGATCGCCCAGGAGATGGTCGCGGTCGGCAGTCGCCTGTTCTTCGTCGCCGACGACACGAGAGGCCCGAAGCTCTACGTCACCGACGGGTCGAGCGCGGGCACCGTCCTCGTGAAGGACGTCGGCGCGGGATCGGGCAAGGCCGTCATTCGCGACATGATCGCGGTCGGTGACACGCTCTACTTCGTCGGCGGCACCGGCGCCGCGAACACGACGCACGTGTGGCGGAGCGACGGCACGCCGGCCGGCACCGTCCCCCTGCCCGGCCAGGACGCCGTCGTCCGCGGCGATCTCACCAAGGCTGGGCGATTCCTCTACTACGCCGGCGTCCAGAACACCGTCACCCCGACCCTCTACGCCTACGAGATCGCACCTGCGCCCGACGGCGGAGCGAGCTCCTCGAGCAGCGGCGGCGGGTCGAGCGGCGGGTCGTCGTCGAGCGGAGGGAGCTCTTCGAGCAGCGGCGCCCCGGCGAGCTCCGACGGCGTCGGGAGCGACGGCGGCTGCGGGTGCCGGCTCGTCGGGTCGGCGGCGGCGGGGCCGGCTGGGCTCGTCGGGGTCGCCGCGGCGCTCCTCGCGCGGGTCGCGAGGCGACGGCGCGAGCGCTGAGGGGCCTCAGTCGGCCTTGCTCGGCGGAGGCACTTCTTTGAGGAGCGACGCGCGCGCCTCGTCGGCGTGGGAGCCGCGCGGGTCGAGCCGCAGATACTCGCGGAAGTGCTTGTCGGCGGCGGCGAGGTCGTTGTCCTGATCCCGCATGACCACCGCGAGCGCGAAGTGCGCGTTCGCCTCGTTGGGCTTGACGGCGATGACTCGCTGCAGCTCCACCTTGGCCTGCGCGCCCTCGCCCACCGCCGCGTAGAGCGTGCCGAGGACGAAGTGGGTCGCGACGTCGTCGGGGTGCTTCTGCAGGTAGGGCTCGGCGTACGCGATGGCGACCCGATAGCGGTGGTCGGCCGCGCACACCCGCAGGAGGATCGGCATGACCTTGCGGTCGTCGGCGCCGGCCTCGATCGCGGCCGCGAGGTACTCCTCGGCGCGCGTCATGTCCCCGACCGAGGCGAAGCCCTTCCCCCGCTCGAAGAGCTTCTCGGCGGTCTGCTCCTTCTGGAACGACGTCACGTCCGCCCGCATCTTGTCGCCCGCGGTCGCGCCGCACCCCGCCAGCGCGAACGCGAACGCGAACGCGAGCGCGAGCGCGAGGGTGCGGCTGCGCGCGGGGGCGATCATTTCTGGTTCGCCGCCTTCACCTTGAGCTTGCGATCGACCTGGGCGAGCCAGGTCACGTAGTCGCCGGTCTTGCCCTCGGTGTACTGCTGGAGGAGCCGCACGCACTTCTGCGCGCCTTGCCAGTCCTCGACCGAGATGTCGTGCTCGAGGCGCACCCGCTGGGTGCGGTAGTCGTTGTTGATCTCCTGGCGCAGAAAGCGCGCCGTGTCGTCGGCGTATTGGGCGGTCGCCTGGTCGCCGCCGGCGCGGAAACACGCGCCCGACAGCTCGTAGAGCGGCACCGCCTGAACACCGTCTTGCACGTGGAACGGCCGGCGCTCGCGCTTCGCGTCGGCGATGATCATCTTCTCGCGGCCGAGGGTGAGCGCGGCGGCGCCGGCTTGAGGGCACGCGGCGACGGGGGCGCCCCAGAGATCCGGCGGCTCCTTGGGCATCTTCGCCGTCGGCCCCTTGTCGTCGTCGGAGAAGAGCACGTAGAGCCCCGCGGGCAGCATGAGCACGACCGCGATGAGGGTGATCGGGCTCGTCTTCTTCTTCTGCTGCTGGACCGACAGCCCGCCGGCGGCGCCGTCGGCCACCATCACGTAGATCTGCATCTGGTTCACCCCGAGGACGCTCTCCGGAGGGAGGGGCGCCTGGGTGAACGGGATGTTGTTGATGGTCGGAGCCGGCTCGAAGCTGAGCGCCCTCGCGAAGACGCCGGCGGGCGCGAGCTCGATGAGCACGTGCTCCACCCGCGCCTGATCGATCGGGAGCCGGATCTCGCAGTGGGCGCCGCTGCCGATGACGACGCGCTCGCCTTCGACGTTGATCTGGTCGACTTGGCCGCTCGGGTGGCGGATCTGGAACCTCAGGACTCGCACGTGTCACATGCCCTTGTTCATGTTGAGCATCGCGGGCCCGAGCAGGAGCCCCATGATGGTGAAGAAGACGAGCATGAGGGGGCCGACCATCTGGACGCCCGCCTTCGCCGCTTGCTCCTCGGCGCGCACGCTGCGCCGCGTACGGGAGACGGCCGCCTGGATGGCGAGGACCTCGGCGACCGGGTTTCCGCGCTCCTCGGCCTGGATGAGCGAGTTCACGAACTCGATCGAAGCCTCGACGGGGGCGCGGCGCGAGAACTCGAGCAGCGCCTCTTTGCGGGTGCGGCCGAGGCTGAGCGTCTGGAGGATCAGCGTGAACTCCTCGACGAGGGCGTCGTCGGGGTTGCTGGACTTCTCGACGACCTGGCGCACGGCGCCGGGGAAGTCGAGGCCGGCGCCCATCGAGAGCGCCATGAGGTCGATGACGTAGGGCAGCCCGCGGCTCACCGACTTCATCCGCTCCTGGGCGGTGCCGCTGATCTGCATGTAGGGGAGCGCTCCGCCGAGGAGCGCGCCCGCGAACGCGGCGATGACGCCGAGGCCGAAGAGCCACCCCGCCACGATGCCGACGCCCAGGCCGCCCAAGAAGGAGAGCACGGTGAGCGCGAGGTACTCGTCGGCGGTGAGCCCCATGTAGTCGCCGGCGAGGCCGATCTGCGCGTCGAGCTTGGCGCGCTGCTCCTCGGTCGGGATCCCCGAGAGGCGGACGCCGAGCCACCGCACGAGCGGCTCCACGCTCGCCCACAGCTCGTTGTTGGCGAGGACGCGCTGGCGCTTGAGGCCGCGGAGACCGAGGCGGCTCGCCACGCGCGTCGGCGCGCTCGCCACCCCGTAGAACGAGAGGATGGCGGCGAGCACGAGGAGCGCGATCGCCGAGTACCGGAGGATCAGGACGGTGGGGCTGAGCCCGAGGTTGAGCTGTTCGAGCATGATCTCTCTCTCACATGTCGACGGCGAGGACCTTGCGGGCCAACACGAGCGCGGTCACCCAGCAGACCACGCTGATGAAGATGATGATGTAGCCGCTCGCGCTCTGCTGGAGCGGGTCGAAGTACCCCGGCCAGAGGACGCTGAGGCCGATGAGGAGCGCCGCAGGGAGCGCGCCGATGACCCAGAGCTGCATGCGGCCTTCGGCCGTCTTGGTGCGGACGACGCCCTCGAGGCGGCGCATCTCGCGGAGCGTCGACGCCGTCGTCTCGAGGACCTTGGGGAGGTTGCCGCCGACCTGACGACCGATGAGGATCGCCGACAGGGCGCTGTCGAGCTGCCGTGATCCGACGCGGGCGGCCATGTGGAGGAGCGCTTGGTCGAGGGTGCTGCCGACCTTCATCTCCTTGATCGCGAGGTCGACCTCCTGGCGGATGGGGTCCTGGATGACGGCGGCCACGGAGCCGAACGCGGCGCCGATGCTCGGCGTCGTCTTGAGCGCGTTGGCGAGCGCGAGCACGAATCCGTCGAGCTGCTCTTCGATCTTCTCGACGCGCTTGCGGCGCTGGATCTCGATGTAGATCGTGGGCGCGATGGCGACGAGGAGGATGACCGCCCACCAGAGGTCGACGGTGAAGAGCACGTGCATCAGGAGGACGAGGAACGCGACCAGCGCCTGGCCGAGCGCGATCACGCGGCCGGGCGTGAAGATGAACATCGGCCGGAGCTTGCGCTCGAGCATCGACGTGTAGCGGACGTAGTAGCGGTAGGCGAGGCTCGACGGGTCCGACGCGAGCGACCACGTGAGGACGAAGAGGCCGAGCGTGCTCGCGACGATGGCCCCCCACTTGAGGAGGTCGGTGAGCGGCGCGACGTCGCCGAGCCGGGGGACGGCGGGGGCAATCATCCGAGGTACTTCTCCCCTTTCTTCACGAGACCCATGACGATGAACTCGTTGAGGAAGCTCGGGAGGTAGCCGGTGGCGCGGAACTCGCCCACCACCTTGCCACCGGGCCCGGTGCCGGTGCGAATGAACTCGAAGATCGGGCGGAGCTCGATCTCGTGCGTGTCGCGGTCGATCCCCGTCACCTCGGTGATCGCGGTGACCCGGCGCGAGCCGTCGGAGAGGCGCGCCTGCTGGACGATCACGTGCACGGCCCCCGCGATCTGCTCGCGGATCGCGCGCACCGGGAGCTCGACGCCCGCCATCAGCACCAGCGTCTCCAGGCGGGCGATCGCCTCGCGCGGGCTGTTGGCGTGGGTCGTGGTGAGCGAGCCGTCGTGGCCGGTGTTCATCGCCTGCAGCATGTCGAGCGCCTCGCCGCCGCGGCACTCACCGACGACGATGCGATCGGGGCGCATGCGGAGCGAGTTCTTCACGAGGTCGCGGATCGTGTATTCGCCGCGGCCCTCGAGGTTGGCGGGCCTCGTCTCCATCGACACGACGTGCGGCTGCTTGAGCTGGAGCTCGGCCGCGTCCTCGATCGTGACGATGCGCTCGTCCGCGGGGATGGCCCCCGACAGGACGTTGAGGAGCGTCGTCTTTCCGCTGCCGGTGCCGCCCGAGATGACGATGTTCTTCTTCGCGACCACGCATCGGGTGAGGAACGTCCCCATCGCCGAGGTGATCGATCCGTATTTGATCAGGTTGTCGAGCCCGAGCGGCGACTTGGAGAACTTTCGGATCGTGATGCACGAGCCGCGGAGCGCGATCGGCTTGATGACGGCGTTGACGCGGGAGCCGTCCTTCAGGCGAGCGTCGACCAGCGGCGACGACTCGTCGATGCGGCGACCGAGCGGGGTGACGATGCGCTCGATGACCGCGCGCACGCGCTCGTCGTCGGTGAAGCGTGAGTCGGCCAGGATGATCTTGCCGCTCTGCTCGATGTAGATCGTGTTCGGATCGACGACCATGACCTCGCTGATCGTCGCGTCGGCGAGGAAGCGCTCGAGAGGGCCGAGCCCGAGCGCCTCGTCGGCGAGCTCGCCGATCAAGGTGTCGCGGTCCATCTCCGGCGGGACCTTGGCGTCGAGCTGGGTGACGATGCGCCGGAGGGCGTTCAGCACCTTGGGCCGCATCGACGGGTCGTCGAGCTTCTTCGCGTCGATGGTCGCGAGGTCGAGGTGCTCGAGCAGGAGCTTGTGGATCTCGCGGCGGAGCGCGACGTCGCGCTCGCGGTTCGCGTCGGTGGGCCGCGGCGGGAGGTCGCGGCGACCGCCGACGGGGACCTGCTGCGTCATCGCCGCGTGCATCTGCGCCTGCTGCCCCGGGGGCATCGCGAGGTGCGGACCGGAGCCGGAGTGCCCCATCGGGGGCACCGGCACCATCCCCGTGTTGGGCATCACGCCGTTCATCGGGGGCGGCGGGGGCCCGCCGCGACGCGGCTGCGTCGGCGGGGGCACGGGGGGCGGGCCGGGCGGAGGCCCGCCGTTCGGGCGTGGGCCCTGGGCGTGCGGCTGCGGCCCCTGCTCGGGGTAGATGAACACGGTGAAGTCGCCGAGGACGATGGGGGTGCCGAACGGCACCTCCACCGCGTCGCGGCGGAGGAGCGCGTCGCCGGCGATCGTCCCGTTGGTCGAGACGTCCTCGACGACCATCGACCCCGGGCCGACCTGGACCACGGCGTGCTGACGCGACACGAGGTCGCTGTCGAGGCGCAGCACGCACTGGGGGTGACGACCGATCGTGATCGGCGCGCGCGCGGGGAGGAGCTCGGTCCTCCTCGAGCCGTCGTCGTTCTGGATCACGACCTGGACTTGCATCGCGCCTTACTTCGCCGTCGGCGGCGCCTTCGGGTAGGCCTCGACGTTGTCGATGTCACCCGAGTACTCCTTGTAGGTGGCCATCGCGTTCTTGATCAGGTCGAGCGCGCTCTTGGGGACGCTGTCGATGATGCTCGGCACGATGAAGATCGCGCCCTCGACCTCCTGCTCGTCCTTGGAGTGGCTGCCGAAGATGACGCCGAGCACCGGGATCTCGCTGAGGAGCGGGAGCCCGGAGATCGTCTGACGGCGCGCCATCGTCTTGATGCCCGAGAGGATGAGCGCTTGGCCGAGCTTGAGCGTGACGAGCGTGTCGAGCTTGGTGAGGTTGCGCCCAGGGACGGTTCCGGCCGCCGGCGGCGTGAGGTCCGCGACCTCCGCCTGCAGCTTGATCTCGACGTCCTTGGAGTACGTGTCGTAGCGCGGGAGCACCGTGACGTTGGTGCCGAAGGGCACCTTCACGAGCCCCTGGGTGAGGCCGACCGTCTGGAGGAAGTTCTGCTCGCCCCCGCTCTGGTAGATCGCCTCCGCGCCGTTCGACGTGATCACCGTCGACTGCTTGAGCACCTTGGCCCACCCGCGGCGGGCCGCGATGTCGAGGCGCGGGAGCGGCTGGTTCACGATCGACGCCTGGGCGGTCGTGGCCGTGCGGGCGATGAAGTCGAAGTTGAACTGCGTCTGGACCACGGTGTCGCCGCCGATCGACGCCGGCCAGCCGAGGCCCACCGCGTAGCTCGAGCTCTTCTCGTACTGGACGTAGAAGAAGTCGAGCCGGACGAGGATCTTGCGCTCGCCCGCGCCTTGG
>JAEUKG010000401.1 GCA_016794325.1 Myxococcales bacterium
AGGCTTCGGCGCGCGATCCGGAGGAGCGCCGCGCCCGCGGCGACGGCGACCGCGGCTCCGCCCGCCGCGAGCGCGCCGCCGATCGACGGGCGCGCGGCGAACCCCTCCGCGGTGGCGGAGGCGGCGCACGTGAGCGCGAGCACCACGAGCGTCGGGCTCGCGCGGCGGCCGACCCGCGCCCGGGCCTCGGCGAGGAAGCGCCGGCGGAGATCGCGCGGCCCCGCGAGCTCGGGGGCCGAGATCTGCCGCGCACGATCGCGGATCGCGCGCGCGGACTTCGGCGAGAGGCTCGTCTCGGCCATGGGGTTCGGCTCTAGCGACCCGCGCCCACGGCTCGTCAGCCGACGACGTGGACGCGGACCGAGTTGGTTCCGCCGCTGACGCCGACCGGCGCCCCGAAGACGATGACGACGCGCTCGCCGGGGGAGCACAGCCCCGCGCCCATCAGATCGCCGGTGCACCAGTCGACGAGCTTCTCGATGTCGCGGATGGGCGGGAGCTCGCGGGGGATGACCGCCCAGTAGAGCGCCATCCGCCTCCGGGCCTGCCGGTTGGGCGAGAACGCGATGATGGGCACGGGGGGGCGCGCCAGGCTCACGTTCATGGCCGTCTGGCCGGACTCGGTGAAGGCGACGAGGAACTTCGCGCCGATCTCCTTCGCGGTGTTGACCGCGCCGCGGGCGATCGCCTCGGCCACGCTCGTGGCCCGCGTCGCGTACGGCGGTGACTCGAAGAAGACGCTCTTCTCGGCCTCGACGGCGATACGGCTCATCATCGCGGCCGCGAGGCTCGGGTGATCGCCGGTGGCGGTCTCCCCCGAGAGCATGAGCGCGTCGGTGCCCGAGAACACGGCGTTGGCGACGTCGCTCGCCTCGGCGCGCGTGGGCCGCGTCGACTTCGTCATCGACTGGAGCATCTCGGTCGCGACGATGACCGGCCTGCGGACGCGCCGCGCGACCTGCAGGATCTGCCGCTGGATGACGGGCACGCGCTCGGGGGGGAACTCCACGCCGAGATCGCCGCGGGCGACCATGACCCCGTCGGACGCGGCGACGATGCTCTCGAGGTTGTCGATCGCGTCGGGCGTCTCGATCTTGGCGACGATGGGGGTGGGTTTGCCCCACTCCTGGCAGATCTCGCGCACGAGCTTGAGGTCGTCGGCGCGCCGGACGAACGAGAGCGCGACGTAGTCCACGCCCTGCGACAAGCCGAAGATGAGGTCTTCCTTGTCTTTGTCGGTGAGCGCGCTCACCCGCATGGTGCGGCTCGGCAGGTGGACGCCCACGTGGTTGCGCATCCCGCCGCCTTGGCTCACGAGCGCGGTGACCTCGGTGGCGGAGACGTCCTTGACCTCGAGCACGATGCGCCCGTCGTCGAACAGGATGCGGTCGGCGACGCGCACGTCCCCGGTCAGTCCCTCGTATTGGATGGGGATGACCCGCTCGTCGTCGGAGCGGTCGCCCTCGACGAGCTTGATCTCGGCGCCGTTCGGGAGGTTGAAGGGGGCGGCGAACGTCCCGGTGCGCACCTTGGGCCCGCAGAGGTCCTGGAGCGCGGCGACCGCCTTCTGCTTGCCGTCGCTCGCCTCGCGGAGGCGCCCGAGGCGAGCGCCGTGCTCTTCGTGGGTCCCGTGCGAGAAGTTGAGACGCGCGACATCCATCCCGGCGTCGATGAGGTCACGGAGGCCCTCGGCGGAGTCACACGCGGGGCCGAGCGTGCAGACGAGCTTCGCGCGGCGAACGGCCATGGCGTGACGATCGGCGGAGTCACGCCTGGATTCAAGGAAATTCGCCGGCTACGGGGCCTCTTTGCGCACCCGACGCGCTTCGGCGCGCCGCGTCAGAACGAGCCGCCCAGCGCGGCGCCGGCGGGCGCGCCTGGCGCGAGAGGCCCGCGAGGGCCCGCGACCCAAATGGGTGTAATATGCATGCGTCCGGCCGTCTTGGCGTCGGCGGGGGCGAGGAGGTGCCACACCAAGCCGCCGACCCCCACGACGAGCCCCGCGCCCGCGGTGACGAGCCCGCCGATGACGAGGGCGTGGCCCGACTCCGCCCGCTGGCGCACGTCGTCGGGCGTCTTGGGCTCGCAGCTCTGGGTGGAGAAGTTGCACTGGTCGGGGATGTTCTTCAGCCCGACGAACGACACGACGGCGCCGGTGACGAGCGCCGCGCCGCCGACCCCGACCACGACCCACGGGAGAACGGCCCGGACGCCCCCTCCGTTGCTCCCGGCGCCCTCGGCGGGCGCGCTCCCCTCGGGCTCGAAGCGAACCTCCACGCTGCGCGCCTTCTCGCCCTCGCGGATGAGCAGGCTCACGTCGACCGGCTTGAACCCCGGGTGCTCGGCCCGGAGCGTGTGCCGCCCCACCGGCACCGAGATCGCCTTGCCGTCGAGCTGGTCGGCGATGACGCCGCCGTCGAGGCGGACGCTGACGGCGACGAGGTCGGCGCCGCGGGGATCCTTGGCCACGATCACGATCGACGGCATGAGCTGCGTCACCTCGGAGAGCCAGACCGAGCAGTCCTGGCGGACGACGGCCGGGCACGTCGGGCGAGAGCAGACGAGGAGATCGCTCCGCGCCTGGGGGAGCTTGCCGTCCATCCGCGAACGTTGCGCGCGCTCGCTGGCGTGGATGCAGTCGGCCTTCTCGTCGGCCGCGGCGTCGCCGGCCGTCGCGGCGAGGAGGGCGGCGAGGGCGAGCGCGACCCCCACGGGCCGGCGGTGGCGGGTGAGCGGCACGACCGAGCGCAAAGGGATGGGAAGGCCGGGCACTCCCCGCAGAATAGCGGCGTTCCGCGCCAGGGACCATCTCCCCGCGACGGGGCCAGGGTCAGAACGGCCCTCGCAGCCCGACCCCGGCCCACCCGGGGGCCGCCGCGACGCCGAAGGTGGGCCAGCCCGCGGCCGCTGCGCGCGGGCGCAGCGCATACCAAGCGAGCCCGCCCCCGGTCACGACGGCGCCGATCGCGGTCAGGCCGAGCCCGACCCAGAACACGTCTTTGGCCGACGAGGCGTCGGCGACCCGCCCATCGGGGACGACCGCCTCGTCCACTCGCCGGTTGCACCTCTCGGTCGCGAAGTCGCAGCCGGCGGGAAGCCGGTTCACCGCGACCACCATGAGCGCACCGCCGACGACGAGCGCGCTCGCTCCGACCCCGGCCACGACGAGCGGCGGGACGTTGACGGAGGAGGGGGCGGCGGGGGGCGGAGGCGGGCTCTCCGGCGGCGGCGGCGCCGCGGCCTTGCGCAAGAGGACCTCGACGACCCGACCCTGCTCGCCATACCCGAGGAGGAGCGCCTCCTCGGCCGGGGCGTAGCCCGGCGCCTCGATGCGGAGCGTGTGCCGGCCCGCCGCCATCAGGAGCGTCTGGCGCTCGAGCGCCGTCGCGCGGAGCTCTCCGTCGACGAAGACCCGCGCGTCGCGCACATCGTCACCGGCCGCCGAGCGCGCCACGAGGACGATCGTCGCGACGAGGTCTCGCACCTCGGCGAGCCACGCCCTGCAGTCGCGGGCGACGACGTCGGGGCAGCTGTCCTTGGCGCACATCTCGAAGTCCTCGAGCGCCTGAGGGAGGCGCCGCGCGAGCCGCATTCGCTGCCCGTGCTCGCTCGCGGCGGCGCACACCGCCTTCGTGTCGGCGCGCGCCGCCGGGGCCGCCGCGATCCCCGCGACCGCCGCGACGGTGACGAGCGTGGCCGTGCGGCCGAGCCGACGCGTGTGCCCCCTGGCCATTCGCCGGAGGATAGCAGCAATCTCCGGCCACGCGGGGGGGGCGTGGCCAGCTCGAGCCCGAACGTGCTCTATTGCGCCCATGGCAACGTCTCGCGATGCTCGCGGTCGACTCGTCCTCGGTGGAGTAGCGCTGGAGGAGGTCGCCGCGCTCGCCGGCACGCCGACCTACGTCTACGACCTCGGCGCCGTGCGCGCCGGAGTGCGCGAGATCACGGCCGCGTTCGGCGGGGATCCCCACCTCGTCGCCTACGCCGTGAAGGCCAACAGCGCGGGGCCCGTCGTCCGCGCCGTCGCCGCCGAGGGCGCGGGGGCCGACGTCGTCAGCGGGCCCGAGCTTGCGCTCGCCCTCGGGGCGGGGATCTCGCCCGACCGCATCGTCTACAGCGGGGTCGCCAAGACCGACGCCGAGCTCGATCTCGCCGTCGCCGCCCAGATCCGGGGCGTGCAGATCGAGAGCGTCGAGGAGGTCGAGCGCGTCGCCGCCCGGGCTCGGGCCGCGTCCCGACGGGTGAAGGTGGCCATCCGCGTGAACCCCGAGGTCGATCTCGAGACGCTCGCCACCCACCAAGGCATCGCCACCGGGCACGACGACGCGAAGTTCGGCGTCGCCCTCTCCGACTTCGGGCGCGCGTTCTCGGCGGTGCTCGCGCAGCCGGAGCTCGAGCTCGTCGGCCTCACCACGCACGTCGGCTCCCAGTTCACCCAGATCGAGCCCTACGTCGTCGCCGCGCGTCGGCTGTTCGAGCTCGCGGCCGAGGTCGCGTCGCGCGCCCCGCTGTCGTACCTCGACACCGGCGGCGGCTTCGGCATCGACTACGGGCAGGGGTGCCCCGTCGCGCCCGCCGATTTCGTGCGCGCGGTCCGCGCCGAGCGCGATCGCGCCGGCTTCGGGGGGATGACGCTCGTGTGCGAGCCCGGCCGGAGCCTCGTCGCGAGCCACGGCGTCCTCCTCTCGCGCGTCGTGCAGCGGAAGGTGTCGGGCGAGCGGCGCTGGCTCATGATCGACGCCGGGATGAACGACCTCGTCCGCCCCGCGATGTACCAGGCGCGCCACCGGATCGTGCCCGTCGAGCCCCCCGCCGCCCCCTCGGTCGGGCAGCGCGTCGTCGGGCCTGTGTGCGAGAGCAGCGACGACTTCGGCTCGTGCGCGCTCCCGGAGCGCGGCTTCGAGCTCGTCGCCATCCTCGACGCCGGCGCCTACGGCTACACCATGGCGAGCGCGTACAACGGTCGCGCGCTCCCCGCCGAGGTGTTCGTCGAGGACGGCAAGGTCGCCTTCGTCCGGCCGCGCGCCGCCGCGTCGGCGTGGGTCGAGGAGCGGCTCGCCGCCGGTCGGGCCTGACGACGCCTCGTCTCGCGCTGGGGCCGTGGTAGGATACCGGCGCGGATGTCGCTCCGGTCCACCCTCTCCAAGACGCACAAGAACGACTCGAGCGATCGCGTGCAGACGGTGGCCCAACCGCTCCTCTACCTCGTGCTCGAGGGGGCGCGGCCGCTCGCCGGGGGCGTGCGGCTCTCGCTCGCGAAGGTGCGTGAGGTCCGCTTCGGTCGCGGGCGCGAGCGCGTCGTCGCGACCGACGGCGACGCCGTGAACGTGACCGTCCCCGATCCGCGGATGAGCGGGCGCCACGCGTGCCTGCGCCGAGACGGCTCCGGGTGGGTCCTCGACGACGCGGGGTCGACCAACGGCACCTTCGTCGGCGACGAGCGGGTCACCTCGCGCCCCGTCGACCGCCCGACCCAGTTCTTGCTGGGGACGACGGTGTTCCTCTTCGACCCCGCCGAGGAGGTCGCGCCGAACCTCGCGCCGTTCGTCGACGAGACCCACCTCAAGGGGCGGCCGCAAGGGCTCGCGACCATCGCCCCCGCCCTCGAGGCCTCGCTCGCGGGGTTCATCCGCAGCGCGCTCTCCGACCTGCCCGTCCTCCTCCTCGGAGAGACGGGCGCCGGAAAGGAGATCCTCGCGCGCGCGGTGCACTCCCTCTCCCGGCGTCAGGGCGCCTTCGTGCCCGTCAACTGCGGCGCGCTCACGCCCACCCTCGTCGAGAGCCAGCTCTTCGGCTACGTCAAAGGCGCGTTCTCGGGCGCCCTCCGCGACGAGGTGGGCCTCGTCCGCGCGTCGGCGGGCGGGACGTTGTTCCTCGACGAGGTCGGCGAGCTCCCCTCGAACGCCCAGGCGACGTTGCTCCGGGTGCTGCAGGAGAAGGAGGTCCTCCCGGTCGGCGCCACCAAGCCCGTCCCGGTCGACCTCCGCGTCGTCGCGGCGACGTTGCAGCCCATCGACCAGAGCCCCACCTTCCGCCCCGACCTCTATGCGCGGCTCTCGGCCTACGTGCATCGCCTGACCCCGCTGCGCGAGCGGGCGGTCGACGTCGGGCTCATCGTCGCCGACCTCCTGCCCCGCGTCGCGAAGGAGGATGCCGCCGACATCCGGCTCACTCCCGAGCTCGCGACGGCGCTCGTCGCCCACTCGTGGCCGCGCAACGTGCGCGAGCTCGAACACGTGCTCTCGGTCGCGGTCGTCCGCACCGAAGACGGCGAGCTCCACACGGGCGACGTCGGGGGCACGCTCGGCGGTCACGTCCCCTCGACGCCGCCGACGACGGCGCAGCCCAGCGCCGCCCCCCTCGGCGAGGCCGACCTCAAGCTGAAGGACGAGCTCCACAAGGCGCTCGTCGCCGCTGGCGGCAACGTCAGCGTGGTGTCGCGGTCGCTGGGCAAGACGCGGATGCAGATCCACCGCTGGATGAAGCGGTTCGGCATCGACGCCGCCTCGTACCGGAAGTGAGCCGAACGGGAGCGCCCCCGACGATCAGCGCTCGACCTTGGGGATCTTCGTCGACGACTTGTGGCCCGGCGGCGGGATCGAGCGGGCGCGGATGACTTGGCCCTCCTGGAGGATCTCGACGCCGATCGTGCGGCACCGGCGCGCGAGGCGGTCGGTGTCGACGCCGGCGGCGACGAGGAGGCCCGCGGGCGGCGAGGGGTCCACGAAGAGCTCCGCGGTCGGCCGCCGCGTGCGCAGCATCTCACGCACGTTCCCGTCCTCGATCCACAGGAAGCCGGACGCCGCGACGTACGCCGCGCGGCCGAGCACGATGCTCGCCTGCGCGAGCGTGCGCGAGAGCGACTCCGGCAGCGGCGCGAGCGCCTCGATCCGCTGCCGAAGCGCCTCCGCCTCGTAGCCGGCGGCGAGCGCCTTCGCGAGCGTCTGCGGCGCCACGATCAGGTCGAGCGTGTCGAGGGCGCGGCCCACCTCCACGAACGCCGAGATGCCGAGGATGCTCGCCACCCGCGCCCCGGGGCCGAGCCTGAGGACGTGGGTGTCGAGGAACTTGGATTTGGGCGCGTCCTGGGTCGGGGTCTTGTCGGAGACGAGCGCGCGACCTCGCGGGGTCAGCCGGAGCGCGAGCGCGCTCGACGTCTCCCCGCCGGACTCGACGTCCTCGCCGAGGTCGACGATCCCGAGGGCGGGCAGGCTCTCGAGGAGCATGCGCTTCGCGACGTCCATCGGCTCGACGGGGTCGAGACCTCCGCGCTCCGACCACCGGCGCAGGAGCCGGGTGAGGCCGGGCACGCGCGGATCGCTCTTCAGGTACCCCTCGAGCGAGTCCCAGGGGACCCAGCGATCGTCGCCGAGGTCGCGCAGCGCCTCGATCACGATCTCGCGCATCACGCCGATGGGGCTCGGATCGCGCGAGTCCGGCGGGAGCCGGAGGACCTCGGGATCGGGGCGCGCCTCGTCCCACGCGCCGCCGCGGCGCCACGCGCCGAAGAGGAGGCGACACACCTCGTGCAGCTGGAGGGAGCCGGGGGGCGCGCTCGGGTTCATCGCCGACGCGTCCCAGAGCCCGGTCGCTCGCGAGAGCGCGATCACGAGCGCGACCGCGGGAGCCTCGCGGCCGAAGCGGGTGGCGAGCCGCTGCACGAGCGATCGCGGCGTGCCGATCCCGGGCCGGACCTCGCTCCCGGGCTCTCGCGCCGCGAGCGTGCACGCGATGGCGAGCGGCCCCGGGTCCTGCGAGAAGCGCGCGCGACGGGGCGCGTGGTCGCCGGGGAGGACGAAGCTCTTCACCTGGGCGCGGCGCTCCTCGCGCTCGCGGTGCGTCGCCGCGCCGAC
>JAEUKG010000407.1 GCA_016794325.1 Myxococcales bacterium
GGCCTTGCGCTCGATCCGGTCGACGTGCCCTGCAGAAGAGCGCATGGTCGTCGACGCGTGGCTCCGCGAGCCCCTGCCGGCGCTCGTCGTCGCGGCGCCCGCCGCTCCGGCTCCCGCCGCGGCGGAGGAGCCCCCCACGCCCGCGTCGCCGCGGCCGCTCGGGCGGACGGGGATGCTCGTCTCGCCGCTCGCGATCTCGGGCGCCCACGAGCCGCGAGTCGGCGCCCTGTTCCGCGCGATGCGTGCAGGATGCAACTTGTTCTTCTGGGAGCCGCGCTACCGCTCGCTGGGGGTCTTCCTCCGCGAGGCGCGGGCGCGCGGCGCGACGCCCCACGTCGTCGCCGGAACGTACCACGCGAGCGAGCGGGCGATCCGCGCCGACGTCGAGCGCGCCCTGCGACGTCTCGGCCGCGACCGGCTCGACGTCTTCCTGCTCTTCTGGGCGCGTTCGCCGGCGCGCCTCGAGGGCGAGGGCCCGCGGGCGCTGGCGCGCCTCCGCGCCGAGGGGCTCGTGCGCGCGGTGGGCTTCTCGACCCACGACCGCGAGCTCGCCGAGCGCGCGCTCGGCCACGATCCGTGGGACGTGGTGATGGTCCGCCACAGCGCGGCGCACCCCGGCGCCGAGCGCTCGCTCTTCGCGCGCGCTGCGGAGGCGGGCGTCGGCGTGCTCGGCTTCAGCGCGACGTCCTACGGGCGGCTCCTCGGCGGCGGCGTCGGCGCCGCGGACTGCTACCGCTACACGCTCGCGCAGCCGGGCGTCTCGGCGGTCGTCTCGGCGCCCTCATGGACCCGCGAGGTCGTCGAGAACCTCGACGTGCTCCGCCGCCCGGCGCTCGAGGACGTGGATCGCGCCCGGCTCCTCGCTCGCGGCGCCGCGATCCGCGAAGAGTCGCTGGACTTCGGCCGGCACGTCCGCCGCTTCCCGATCGCACCGGAGGAGCTGCTGGAGCGCGAGCTCGCCGCCGCGCCGGTCGATCCCGCGCTCTGATCGCGAGGCCGCGCTCGCGGGACTTTCGGCCGAAGGAGGGGCGTTCTCCGGGCGCGCCGATGCGTCTCCACGACCCGAACCGCTCGACTTGGGTCCTCCCGCTCGCGCTCCTCGCCCTCGGCGGCGCCGCGTGCTCGCCTCCGCCTCCTCGGCCCGAGAGCTCCGGGCTCGCCGCGTCGCCGCCGCCTCCCTCCGCGTCGGCGACGGACGGGCCCGCGCGCGCCGCCGGGCCGGCGACCGCGGCGTCACCGCCGGCCCCCTCGGCCGTGAAGGCGCCGCCGAAGATCGCGGCGCCGTCGCGGTCGGCGCTCGCGGCTCCACGGTCGGGCACGATCTGGGTCTTGGTGTCCGGCGCGTTCGACTACGAGGACGTGCTCCTCCTCCCGGACGGGACGTACATCACGCACCTGCACCATCACCCAGGCGCTTCGGGCTCCTGGGCGCTCTCCGGCGCGACGTTGACGCTGGAGTCGTACGGTGGCGACGGCGCGCTGCGGATCGAAGGGGTCGCGGTCCACGGCGGCCTCCTGACCGGCACCGCCGACGGTGAGAAGCTCGTCTTCGAGCGGCGACCCTGAGCTCTCCGAGAGCGAGGCGCGATGTGCGCCGCTGTCCCACGCTGGAGGACGTGGACGCCGGCGCCGGTCCTCTCGCCGAGTTTGGTGGTTCGCGAAAGGAGCGCGCCGGCGTATGCTCGACGAGTCCCGGGGCTCGCGCACAAGGCTAGCCTCTCTGCGATGTCACGTCGCGGTCGCGATCCACTGCCACTCGAGAACGAATCAGTACGAGCCCCGCTTGCTGCTTCCTCGGGCTCGTCTGTCTCTGGATGTAAGTAGCCGGGCCTCGGGACACCCTATCCGTAGCGAGTGAGGAGCGCATGGGCCTCGGAGAGCTGCTGGTCGACCTGTCGAGGCTCCTCGCCGATCCGGCGAAGAACGCGGCCTCGATCTACGCGATGCTCGAGGCGAACGCCGGGCTCGCCGAGTTCGAGGTCGCCCGGTTCTACGTCGCCGACGCGATGACCGCCGACGTCGCCGAGAGGCTGAAGAGCGTCGACCCGCGCGAGCGCGTCGCGGCGGTGGACCTCGTGCGCCTCGTGTGCCCCCGCACGAGCGCCGCCAAGCTGCTGCGGAGCGTGATCAAGGACCCCGATCCCACGGTGCGCAAGCGCGCGCGGGCCACCGTGCGCCGGATGATGATCACCGACGTCGCCCTCAAGGACCCCCGCTTCAAGCCGAGCCCGTGGGCGCGCGGGCCGTTCGCCCCCGGCGCGTACAACCCCTCGGGGTGGTCGTTCGGCGTCTACGGCCGCAAGCAGACGGGGAGCGCCGACCGCGGCGCGCTCGGCGCGAAGGGCCTGCCCCTCCTCGAGGGCGCCGACGACGTCGCGAGGCTCGTCGGGTTGGCGGACGGCAAGGCCCTCCGGCGCTTCATGCGGCCCGGCTCGGCGAGCGGCTCGGGCTACGTCGAGTTCGACGTCCCCAAGGCGACGGGCGGCGCTCGGCGGATCGCCGCCCCCCGCGCCCCGCTGCGCAGAGCCCAGCGCGTGATCCTCGACCAGATCCTCGCCAAGGTGCCGGCCCACGACGCGGCGCACGGCTTCGTGCGCGGGCGATCCACCGTCACCAACGCCGAGCCCCACGTCGGGCGCGCGATCGTGATGAAGCTCGACCTCGTCGACTTCTTCCCGAGCGTCCACTACCGGCGCGTCGTCGGCCTCTTCGAGCAGCTCGGCTACCCGACCGAGGCGGCCTCGGCGCTCGCGGGCCTCTGCACGTGGCGGCCGAAGCTCGGCGACGGCGCGGTGGCCTGGCCGGGGGTGCTGCCGCAGGGCGCGCCGACGTCGCCCGCGATCACGAACCTCGTCTGCCGGCGCCTCGACGCGCGCCTCTCGGCCCTCGCGAAGAAGATGGGTGGAGTCTACACGCGTTACGCCGACGACCTCACCTTCTCGTTCCCGGCCGAGCCCGAGCGCATCGGGCGCTTCTTGTGGTGGGTCGATCAGATCGCCCTCCAGGAGGGCTTCGTCGAGAACACCAAGAAGCGGCGGGTCCTGCGCCGCTCGGCCCAGCAACGAGTGACCGGCGTGGTGGTGAACGAGCACCCCGCGATCCCGCGCAAGGACCGTCGCCGCATCAAGGCGGTCCTCGCCAACGTGAAGAAGAACGGCCTCGCCGCCGAGGCGCGCGGAAACCCCGACTTCGAGGCCTGGCTCCACGGCTGGGTCGCGTACGCGACGATGGTCCAGCCCGCGCTCGGCGCGCGGTTCGCGGCGGCGCTCGCGGGGGTCGCGCCGTGAGCGGCGACGCGGCGCTCCTGCAGGAGGTGCTCGCGCGCCCGCTCGACGACGCGCCGCGGCTCGCGCTCGCCGCGTCGCTCACGGCGTCGGGCGATCCGCGCGGCGAGCTCGTGACGCTCCAGTGCCACCTCGCGCGCGCGGGCCTGTCGCCGTCGGCGCGCTTCGAGGCCAAGCGTCGCGTTCGGGAGCTCGTGACGGCACACGGCGCGGCGTGGACGGCGGGCGCGGGCGGGCTCCGTCCGCAGCTCCGGCGCGGCTTCGTGGACGAGGTGAGCGGCACGCCCGAGGCGCTCGCGGCGCACGCGGCGCTCTTCGCGAGCGAGCCGGTCACGCGGATCACGGTGCAGTCGGCGTCGTCCGACGGGCTCGCGGCGCTCGCGGCGGCCGGGATCCTCGCCCGGGCTTCGGTGATCGCGATCCGGGGCGTCCTCGGCGACGCGGGCGCCGAGGCGCTCGCGAAGGCGCTCGCGGGGCGCGCCGCGCCGCTCCGGGCGCTGAACCTCGGGAGCACCGGCATCGAGGCCGCCGGCGTCTCGGCGATCGCCGACGCGATGCCGCCCTGCGCCACGCTCATCCTCACCAACAACGGCATCGGTGACGAAGGGCTGTTGAACCTCGGCAAATCCAAGCGCCTCGCGGGGCTGACGACGCTCTTCGTGACCGACAACGACCTCACCGACGAGGGCATCGCCGCGTTCGCCAAGGGGACCGTGATGACGGCGCTCACGCGCCTGGGCGTCGCACGCAACTGGGACGTCACGAGCGAGGGCCTCTCCGCGCTCGCGCGCAGCAAGAAGCTCAAGCGCCTGCGGTGGCTCGAATACAGCGATCCCGACGAGTCGTGCCAGCGCGTCGTCGTCCGCGGACGGTGACGGCGCGGCGTCGCCGCGTCAGAACGTGAACGCGAACGACGCGGTCCGCTCCCCGAGCGCGGCCGGAGACGGCGCGGCGGCGGGGCTCGGCGCCGGCGCGGGGGCAGGCGGGGCGGTGCTCCCGCCGGCCGCGGGGTCGACGTCGACCGCGTTCTTGCCGGCGAGCAACACGAGCGGGATCGAGGCGACCGCCATCCCGCCCGCCGTGCTCGCGAGGATGATGGTGGGGGTCGTGCCCGGCTTGAGGAGGATGGTCCCTCCGAGGAGCCCGAGGCTGCCGAAGAGGAGGGCGTAGCTCAGGCCCATGAGCGCCTTGTTGCTCCGCTGCACGGTCCCCTCGGCCGCGCCGGCGGGGATGACGGCCTTGGTCTTGAACTGCGCCGCCCCGGTCACGTCGACGTCCGCGGTCCCCGAGGTGACCTTGAGCGTGCACGGCGTGCGACACTCGGCGGACGCACCCGCCGCGTCCGTCACCTTGACGTTGTAGGCGTCGTCGCCCGAGCGCGCGACGAGCTTGACCTCAGCAGGCCCACCGGCGGGCACCGTCGGCACCCCGCACGCCGCCTGGGCCGCGACGAGGAGCGCGAGCCCGACCACCGATCCCGAGCGATTCATCCCGGGCAATCTCGCACAGGATAGCGGGAGCGCAAGAGGCACGACCGCCGGGCGCGTCAGGACGCGGCGTGGGGCCGCGCCGAAGGGGTGCGGGCCTCGAGGGCGTCCTTCACGAACGGGACGAGCTCCGCGTTCACGGCCTCCGGCTTCTCGAGCGTGCTCGTGTGGCCGCAGTCGTCGATGAGCGCGAGCCGGGCGCCGAGGATCTTCGAGGCGATGCGGCGCGAGTGGTCGGGCGGCGTCGCCCGGTCTTCGCGGCCACACAGGACGAGCGTGGGCGTGCGGATCGAGGCGAGCTTCGACTCGAGGTAGGTGCGCTCGATCATGATCGCCATCCCCGCGCGGTAGACGCCCTCGCGATCGAAGCCCAGCGTGTCGCGCGCCGACTGCTCCACGAGGCCCGGCTGGTAGCGGCGCGCGTCGGGACCCCACAGGATCGGCGCGATCTGGCGGTCGAAGAGCGAGAGCGGGAAGCCCATCCGCCGGTGGAGCGACAGGAACGCGCGGTTCTTGAGCCGCTCGGACCGCGTGTTCACGTCGGCGCTCGTGTCGAGCAGGGCGATGGCGCGGACGCGATCCCCGTGGGCGATCGCGAAGCGCATCGCGACCATCCCTCCCCAGGATAGCCCGATAAGGATAGCGCTGGCGACGCCGAGCTCGCGGAAGGCGTCGCCGAGGGCCTCGGTGTGGTCCTCGAGCGAAAACGGCGGGGGCACCTCGGTCTTTCCGTGGCCGGGCCCGTCGAAGACGAGCACGCGCCCGAGCTCCGCCAGCGGCCCCACCTGCGGCCCCCACATGCGCCCGTCGAAGAGGTACCCATGGAGGAGGACGATGGCCGCGTCGTCGGGCGACCGCGCGCGGCCTCGCTCTTCGTAGAAGAAGCGGCCGAGCCGCGTCTGGACGTAGGCCATGGGGTGGGTGCTCGGGCGTTCGGGAGGTGCGCGCCGCGGGTGTGCCCTGCGGGGGCGCGTCGGGGGGGGGCGAGCTCCCCCCCACCGTCATATCACGGGAAGATCTCGCGCTCCTTGTAGACCGCCTCGATGCGCGACAGCGCGAGGGCGTAGGCGGCGACGCGGAGGTCGATCTTCTTCAGGCGCCCGAGGTCCGAGACCTCCTTGTAGGCGCGCTTCATCGCGCGCTCGAGCTTCTCGTCGACCTCTTCCTCGGTCCAGCTCTCGGAGCGCTTGTTCTGCACCCACTCGTAGTAGCTGACGGTGACGCCGCCCGAGTTGGCGAGGACGTCGGGGAGGATGTCGACGCCGCGGTCGAGGAGGATCTTCTCGCCGGCGGGGTTGGTCGGGCCGTTGGCGCCCTCGACGATGAGCTTCACGTTGAGGAGGTTCGCCTCGGTCTCGCCGATCTGGTTCTCGAGCGCGCAGGGGGCGAAGATGTCGGCCTTCGTCGCGAAGAACTCCTCGCGGGTGATGGCCTTGCCGCCGGGGTAGCCGGCGATGCTGCCGTGCTTCTCGACGTGGTCCTGGAGCTTGTGGGCGTTGAAGCCCTCGGGGTTGACGAGGTAGCCGGTGTGATCGCCGACCGCGATCGTCGACACGCCGAGGCGCGAGAGGATGACCGCGAGGTGCGAGCCGACGTTGCCGAAGCCCTGCACCGTCATCGTCGACCCCTCGAGGTCGAAGTTCTTCTCGCGCGCCCACTCGACGACGCAGAAGACCATGCCCTGGCCGGTGGCCTTGGCGCGGCCGAGCGTGCCGCCGGAGGCGACGGGCTTGCCGGTGACGACGCCCTTGACGCTCTGCTTGGACGAGGCGCCGACCATGTTCGAGTAGGTGTCCATCATCCACGCCATGGTCTGGGCGTTGGTGCCCACGTCCGGCGCGGGGATGTCGTACTCGGGGCCGATGTTGTCGCCGAGCGCGTGGGTGAAGCGGCGCGTGACGCGCTGGAGCTCCGCCTTCGACACGCCGTGCGGATCGAACTTGATGCCGCCCTTGCCGCCGCCGAACGGGATGCGCATGAGCGCGCTCTTCCACGTCATCATCGCCGCGAGCGCCTTGACGTCGTCGAGGGTGACCGACGGGTGGTAGCGCATGCCGCCCTTGAACGGGCCGAGCAGGTTGTTGTGCTGGACGCGGTAGCCCTTGAAGAGGCGGACCTCACCGTTGTCCATCTTCACGGGGAAGTTGATGATGAGCTCGTTCTTCGGCTGGCTCAGGATCGTGCGCACGAACGGCTCGATGTTGACGGCCTTGGCCGCTCGATCGAGATAGTCCTGGACGACCTTGAAGAAGTCGTAGTCCCGGCCGACGTTGCTGCGGGAGCCAGGAGCGGGGGGGATCGCGGCGGGGACCTTGGATTCGGACGGGTTCGTGCTCATTCGGGCCACGTTTCTAGTGGATGGGGCCCTTGGGTCAAGGGCCTCGCGGCGCGTAACTCAGGGGTGAGTTACGTGCCGCGCTGCATCATTTCCAGATCGTGTAGCCGTATACGCACGCCGCCACGAGCATCAGCGCGTCGACGCGATCGAGGATCCCGCCGTGGCCGGGGACGATCTGGCCGGAGTCTTTGACGCCGGTGGACCGCTTGAGGAGGGACTCGCCGAGA
>JAEUKG010000428.1 GCA_016794325.1 Myxococcales bacterium
CTCCGCGCGCGCGACGAGGACGACCTCGGCTCCGCCCGGTCGCGCGCGGAGGTGAACCTCGGGGCGCCCGGGGCCGAGCAGGCCCGCCACCCGCGGGCCCGCGAAGCGCGCGACCTCGGCCCAATCCAACTCGACCACGGCGCGGTCGAGCCGACCGCGACGGTTGCGGAAGCGAGCGACGCCCCCGCTCACGTCGACCGGGAAGCGGAGCGCGGGGAGCACGGCGAGCACGTCCACCAGCCGGACGCAGCCGAGCTCGACGGGCCGAGCGAGGGTGAGCCCCACGCCCTCCTTGGTGATCGAGAGCGCGAGCTCGACGCGGAGCGGCCGCGGGTCCGCCGATCCGCCCGCGCGGGCGCGCGCGCGGCCGTTCGGGCGTTCGCTCGCGCGGCTCGGTCGGCTCACGGGGGAAGCGTAGCAAGGGGGCGTGTCCGAGGGCGACTTTCCGTGGAGGTCTTGCTAAGAGCGGGGCTCGTGGTCGGACCCAGCCCGAACGTGCGCCCTCGCGACGTGCTCGGTCCATCGTCACCCCTCGCGGCGGAGCTCGACGGCTACGAGCACCGGAGCGGGCAGCTCGCCATGGCCGAGGCCGTGGAGCGGGCGCTCGCGTCGGAGACCCACCTCTTCGTCGAGGCGGGCACCGGGACCGGCAAGACGCTCGCCTACCTCGTGCCCGCGGTGCTGAGCGGCCGGAAGGTCGTCGTGTCGACGGCGACCCGCGCGCTCGAGGAGCAGATCTTCGAGAAGGACGCTCCGCTCCTCGCGCGCGCGCTCGCCCCCTGGGGCATCACGCCGACCGTCGCCGTCATGAAGGGGATGAGCAACTACGTCTGCCGCCGCCGGCTCCTCGAGGCGCTCGCGGAGCGCCCGGGCGACGTCGACCTCGCGCGGATCGCCGAGTGGGTGAAGACGAGCGAGTCCGGCGATCGCGCGGAGCTGCCCGGGCTCCCCGAGTCGGCGCCTGCGTGGGCCGCGGCGTCGTCGGGTCCGGACACGCGTATCGGTGCATCATGCAAGCATTTCGACGACTGCTTCGTCACCCGGATGCGGCGCGAGGCCGAGCGCGCGCAGATCGTCGTCGTCAACCATCACCTCTTCTTCGCCGATCTCGCGCTCCGCACGGGGCCGCGCGGCGACTTCGCGAGCGTCATCCCTCCCTACGACGCGGTCGTCTTCGACGAGGCGCACCAGCTCGAGGGCGTGGCGACGGATTTCTTCGGCGTCCGGATCTCGAGCTCGCGCGTCGACAAGCTCGCGGTCGACGCCCGGCGCGCGTTCACCGCGTGCGGGCTGTTGAGCGCGCTCGGCACCGGGCCCGCCGCGCGGCTCGCCGACGCGGTCAGCCACGCCGGGGCGGGGTTCTTCCGCACCCTCGAGCGCCACGGGCTTCGGCCCGGCGAGCGCAAGCTCCTCCGCGGCGCGGACTGGACCCACGAAGACGCGGAGTCTTGGGCGCGCCTCGACGCCGCGCTCGAGGCGCTCTGGGCGTTCTCGACCGCGAACCCGCGCGACGAGGCGGTGCGGATGTTGGCGACGAGGGCAGGGGAGCTGCGCGACTCGCTCTCGCGCGTCGTGGCGTCGGCGCACGCGCTCTCCGACGAGGCCGACCCCGCGGACGTCGCGCGGAGCGCGGGCGTCGTGCCGTGGATCGACCGCAGCGAGCGGAGCGCCGCGCTCGGGGCGAGCCCGGTCGACCTCGCTCCCACGCTGGAGGGTGCGCTCTTCTCGCGCGTACCAACCGTCGTCTGCACGAGCGCGACTTTGGCGACGGCCGGGCACTTCCACTTCGCGCGCGCGCGCGTCGGCGCCACGAGCGCCGACGAGCTCGTCGTGCCGTCCCCCTTCGACTTCGAGTCGAGGGCGGGTCTCCACGTCGCTGCCGATCTGCCCGACCCCACGAGCGGGGCGTTCGAGGCCGCGGCGGTGCGCCGGGTGCTCGAGCTCGTCGAGGTCACGCGCGGCGGCGCCTTCATCCTCTGTACGTCGAACCGCAGCATGCGCGCGCTCCACTCCGCCATCGCCGCGCGGCTCGGGCGGCCGGTCCTCGTGCAAGGACAGTCGCCGAAGCAGGCGCTGCTCGCGCGCTTCCGCTCGCGCGACGACTCCGTGCTCGTCGCAACGATGAGCTTCTGGGAGGGCGTCGACGTCCCCGGGCGCGCGCTCCGGCTCGTGGTCCTCGACAAGATCCCGTTCGCGGTGCCGACCGATCCCGTCGTCGCGGCGCGATCGGCGCGCATCCAGGCCGAAGGGGGCAACGCGTTCCTCCAGTATTCGGTCCCGGCGGCGGCGATCACCCTCAAGCAGGGCTTCGGGCGCCTGATCCGCTCGCGTCGCGACTTCGGCGTGGTCGCCGTGCTCGACTCGCGCTTGTCGCGCCGGAGCTACGGTCGGACGCTCCTCCAGAGCCTGCCCCCGGCGCAGCGCCTGCCGACGATCGACGACGTGCGCGCCTTCTACGCCGCCGTCGACCCCGAGGTCGGAACCATCTCGAGTCCCGACCTCGCGCATGCTAGGACGGGCGACGTGGAGGATCGATCATGACCGAGATCAACGCCGTCTTCGCAAGGGAGATCCTGGACTCGCGCGGCACCCCGACCGTCGAGGTCGAGGTCGTGACCGAGAGCGGCCGCGGGCGGGCCGCCGTCCCGAGCGGGGCTTCGACCGGCGAGCACGAGGCGCTCGAGCTCCGCGACGGCGACAAGGCACGCTTCGCGGGGAAGGGCGTGCGCAAGGCGGTCGACAACGTCAACCAGACGCTCGGGCCGTCGATCATCGGGCTCGACGCCCTGATGCAGTCCGAGGTCGACGCCGTCCTCCTCGACGCCGACGGCACCGAGAACAAGTCGAAGGTCGGCGCGAACGCCATCCTCGGCGTCTCGATGGCGGTGGCGCGCGCGGCGGCGGACTCGGTGGGGCTGCCGCTCTGGCGCTACCTCGGCGGCGCCAACGCCCGCGTGCTCCCGACTCCGCTGATGAACGTCCTGAATGGCGGCGCCCACGCCGACAACGGTCTCGAGATCCAGGAGTTCATGATCGTGCCGGTCGGCGCGGAGAGCTTCCCCGAGGCCCTGCGCGCGGGCGCCGAGACCTTCGCCGCGCTGAAGAAGCTCCTCAAGGACAAGGGGCTCACCACCGCCGTCGGCGACGAGGGCGGCTTCGCTCCCCGCCTCGGGACCAACGAGGAGGCGCTCGCGTTCCTCGTCTCGGCGATCGAAGCGGCCGGCTACAAGCCCGGCAAGGACATCTGCCTCGCGCTCGACTGCGCCGCGAGCGAGTTCTTCGACAAGAAGACCGGGAGATACACCTTCGACAAGAAGGAGCTCTCGGGCCCCGACCTCGTCGCCACCTACGAGCGCCTCGCGGCGAAGTACCCGCTCGTGTCGATCGAAGACGGCTGCGCCGAGGACGATTGGGACACCTGGAAGCTCCTCACGGACAAGCTCGGGAAGAACGTGCAGCTCGTCGGGGACGACCTCTTCGTCACCAACACCAAGCGCCTGAAGCGCGGCATCGAGGGCGGCTACGCGAACGCGATCCTCATCAAGGTGAACCAGATCGGCTCGCTCACCGAGACGCTCGACGCGATCCGCATGGCGAACGAGGCCGGCTACCGGAGCATCATCAGCCACCGCTCCGGCGAGACCGAGGACACCTTCATCGCCGATCTCGCGGTCGCGACCAACGCGGGGCAGATCAAGACGGGCAGCCTGTCGCGCTCCGATCGCGTCGCGAAGTACAACCAGCTCATCCGCATCGACTTCGAGCTCGGCCGCGGGGCGGTGTACACGGGCCGCGCGCCCTTCACGCGCGCCTGAGCCGCACGCGCGCCCGACGCTTCTTTGGTGGCCGCGGCCTCGGCGCCGCGCCCACCGTCGGCGCGCTCACTGGGGTGGGATAGTTCCCGACACCGACGAAAAGTTCGAGACAACGCGGGGTTCGTGTACGCTCAGGCGAAGCTGCGCCCCCTCGATTGTGGCGCCAAGCCTCCCACACGATGAAGACCATCGAGGAGATGCTGCGCAACCTCGGCCGAACCGAGGTACTCGAGTTCGGGTTGGTCTCGAACCGCCTTCCGAGCGTCAACGTGGGCGGCAAGTTCGAGCCCGTCGACAACAAGGCGCCCACCACCGACATGGTCCTGCAGATGCTGGTCCAGATGGGGGGCAGCCGCTACGTCGAGTCGCTGAGCGCGAAGCCCACGCAATGGACCACGCGCCTCGACGGCGTCGGGGTGATCGCCATCGCCGCCATCATGCGCGACGACATCGTCCAGGCGCGCTTCACCGTCGCGCGTCGTGAGGCGGCGGGGCAAGCCGCACCGGCGGCTGCGCCGGCGCGTCCGTCGGTCGCGGCCCAGCCCACGGCCGCCTCGGCGCTGGCCCACGCGCCGACCCAGGCGATGCCGGCGGTGCAGCCGTCCCAGCCGCAGAAGGCGCCGCCGCAGATCCAGAAGGTCCAGCCCGCGGCCGCGAAGACCGCCACCCAGCCGGTGCGGGTCCAACCGAGCCAAGCGCCGCCCGCCGCGGCGCCTGCGCCTGCACCAGCGCCTGCGCCGGCGCGCACGCCGAGCTCCCAATCGGTCATCCCCTCCGAGCCGCGCCGGGTCCTGCCGAGCGAGAGCACGGAGACGGGCGTGATCGCGCGCGCTCCGGCGAGCGC
>JAEUKG010000457.1 GCA_016794325.1 Myxococcales bacterium
CGCGCGCGAGCGGGGTCGGCTGCGCGACGGTCGGGAGCATCGGCGAGCTCATGCGCGCCGCGAGCGAAGCATCGCCGAGCAGCGTCCGCGCCGACCCTTCGAGCGCGCGATCGACGCCGCGCTGCGCCTCCTCGATGAGCGCGAGGAGCTCCGTCGCCGTCTGGACGCGGCCCTCCGGCTCCTTCGACATGAGGCGGTGGACGAGGGCGACGACCTGCGGGCCCGCGTTGGCGGCCACCTCGGGCGGGATCTCGGGGATCGGCGTCGCGATGTGGTGCTTGAGGATGACGACCGGCTCGCCGGTGTACGGCACCCGCCCCGTGATCATCTCGAAAAGAATAACCCCGATGGAGTACAGATCCGAGCGCACGTCGGTCTCGCCGCCGAGCGCTTGCTCGGGGGCCATGTACTCCGGCGTGCCCATGACGGTGCCGATGCGGGTCAGCGCTTGGACCCCGCTCGCCTTCGCCTGCTCGGGCTCGGGAGCCCCGACCTTGGCGATGCCGAAGTCGAGCACCTTCACCGCGTCGGGGTTGCCCTCGCGGGCGACGAGCATGATGTTCTCGGGCTTGAGGTCGCGGTGGACGATGCCCTTGGCGTGGGCCGCGGCCACGCCCGACACGACGCCGTGGAGCAGGGTCAGCGCCCGTCGCGGCTCGAGCGCGCCGGCCTCGAGCTCCGTGCGGAGCGTGCGGCCCTCCGCGTATTCGAGGACGAGGAAGTAGGAGCCGTTCGGGAGCTTGCCGAAGTCGGTGGCGGTCGCGACGTTCGGGTGGTCGATCTGCCCCGCGGCGTGGGCTTCTCGCTCGAAGCGCGCCACGATCTCGGGGTGCGACATCGTCGAGGCGTGAAGGACCTTCAGGGCGAAGGCCTTCTTCATGTGCACGTGCTCGACCTGGTACACGGCGCCCATCGCGCCCTCGCCGAGCGCCTTGAGGACTCGGTAGCGGTCGACCACCGAGCCGAGCTCCAGGGACTGCGGCGCGCTCGACACACGCGGCCCGACCGACGCGGGCAACGCGTCGGCGGGGGTCGGTTGCGGCGGCGTCTGGAGCCCCATCATCTCTAGGTTAGACCATTCTGAAGCCCCGGTCATGGCGTCGCTCTCCGGGGAGGTGCACCATGTAGTTTCGCGTAGGTGGGAGCCGCGAGCTCAGCCGCGCCCGCCGTGGCCGCCGTGGCCGCCGTGGCTCCTGGCAGAGCGTCGGGACCCGGCAGGTCGGGTGGCGTCTGGGATTTTCGCCACGAACATGGGGCCGAGGTGGGAGAGCCGCGCCTCGGCCTCCGCGGCCTCCTCGACGCACATCGCCTCCAGGCGCTGCGCGACGTCGGGGTCCTCGACCTCTATCCGGAATCGGATATTCTGCGGCCCGCGGTGGTGCTTCTGGAGCAGGCGCTGGGCGCCGAGGCGCACGTCGAGCGGGGAGCCGTCGTCGCGCACCGCGGCCCGAAGCTCCTCCTCGGTCGGCATGTCGGCGCGGTAGGCGCCTTCGCCGCGCGCCCAGCCGTCGAGGCGGGCGAGCCACGCGGCCACGCTCTCGCCGCGGCGCACGCCGATGCGCGATCGCGGCTCGTCGACGGAGGGGGGCGGGGCGTCGCTGGAGGCCGCGTCCTCGGCCTCCGACGGCGCGATCGCGGGCTGGGCGTGGAGGGCGAGGTGCTCTCCCGCGGGCCACGCGCGGGGCATCGTGAGCGCGCCCGCGGGGCTCTCGATCGTGACGCCGTCGGCCTCGCGTCGCACGGTGACGGCGCTCAGGTCGGCCTCGCGATCGCCGACGGTGATCACGCTCGTCCCGAGCGCCACGCGCGTTCGCGCCCGGGGCCCGAACACGAACAGCGCGGTCTGGGCGATCGCGAGGAGGAGCGCCGTCGCGCCCCAGACCATTTTACCGCCAGGGATCGCCGCGGTCGCGGCCCCATAGTAGAGGGCGGCGCACGCCGGCCCCACCACCGCGAGGATGCGGGTCGCGAGCATCGGCCAGCGCGCGGGGACGTCGAGCGTGATCGCGCCGCGCCGTCGCGACGGCGCGCCCAGGCCGAGCGCCGCCGCGATGCGCTCGGCCTCGTCGATCGACTGAACCTCGAGGAGGAGCGTGTCGCGGTCGGTGGTGACGGCCACCGACGCGCCGTGGTCGGCGGGCGCGACCGACACCCCGCGGACGTCGTCGGCGCGGAGGAGGCGCTTGCCCACGCGCACGCCGTCCGCGGTCACGGCGGCGCGCGTCAGCCGCGGCCGCGGGTTCCACGTCGCGAGGGGACCGACCATCCACGCCACCATCGCGAGCGCGAACGTCTCGTACCCGAGGCCGAAGTCGGCCGGCGCGAAGAACGCGAGCGCGGTGGCGACGACCAGCGCGCCCGCCATCGTCGTGGCCCACGCGAGGGCGCGCGTCCTTCCGACGTTCTGGAGGCGCGTGACGATCATCCGGCCCGGCGCCCTCCCTACACGCGGAGCTTGTCGGCCTGGCTCATGAAGAAGAAGCGGCGCAGCTCGCTCCGCATCTCGCCCCAGAGGCACCTCGCCACGTGGCTCCGCTCGAGCCGCCGCAGGAACCGGTTGGCCACCGTGTTCGCGGTGCGGTAGCGCGCGCCGAGCTCGGTCGTCTCGTCGTGGGTGTAGCGCACGTCGTCGAACAACCGGGCGCGCAGCGCGGCGCTCGCGGCGACGTCGGAGCAGCCGAAGATGCCCGCGAGCACGACGTATTTGTCGACCTCGGCCTGGAGCTCGAGCTCGAGCTGGGTGGTCTCGCCGCCGCGCGCGGCGCGATCCGTCACGTAGACGAAGTGGCTGACCCCCTCGATGATCTGGCACAGCGGGTCGAGGTGAGCCGCGTCCGCGAGATCGAGATCGCCGCGCGCCATCGCCGGGATGCGCAGCGCGAGCTCGAGGGCGCCGTCGGCGTGCTCACGCACGAGCAGCGCCTCCCGCTCGTCGCCGCGCGCGTGCGAGACGTAGTCTTCGACCTCGTGGTCGAGATCGAGCTGGTAGAGTCGCCCGAGCGCCCGCTGCACCCCGCGCGCGATGGCGATCTCTCGGACGAGGAGCGCGCCGTTTCCCGCGAGGAGCGACTGGCTCACGACGCGATCCGCACCCCGCGCGACGGGACGAAGCCGTGCGAAGACAGCGCGTCGGCCAGCGTCGAGCTCTGCGTCTTCAGCCAGCGCTCGTAGATCTTGAGGAGGCCCTTCGATCCGTGGACGCCCATCGCCACCGTGGCGTCGGCGACCTCGGCGATGACGGCGACGAACGCCGCGAAGTTCTCCGAGAGCTCCCCGAAGAGATCGTCCTTGGCCGCTTGGCTCAGGTCGCGGGTCGACGACGCGCGGAGGAGCGATCCCGCGGTGTGGTACGCCGTGCGCCCGATGCCCATCACGTAGTTCGGATCGACCCCGCGCGCCTCGAAGTGATCGGCGAAGAAGCCTGCGGTGTAGAGGACGCCGTCACCCAAGGTGCGGAGGCGCTCGAAGCGCTCTCCGAGGTTGGGCTCGTGGAGCGCGTCGTCGAGCAGCAGCGTGAGGGGCCGCTCGAGCGCCTCCTCGGCGCGCGTGGTCGGCTTGGCGTAGTCGGAGAGCAGGGAGACGACGTACGTCGTCGCGCCCTCGGTCGCCGTGACGCCGCGCGAGCGCATCGCCCCGTCCACCGCTTCGTGGAAGAACACCGAGACCGAATCTGCCTTGAGGATCGACATGGCCGTCTTCTGGTTACCGTACGCGCTAGCACTCGGGTCAGCAAAAATCTTTTTGGTTTTGATGGTTTATGAGCCAGAATCAGCACTCTCGACGGAGAGCGCTGGCGGGGGCTCGAGGCGCGCCCGACACCCGAAACGCGAGCGTTCCTGAGGGATTGTACGGCACCTCCGATGGCGCGCTTAAGGGGTGGCCCTGGCCGCGCCCGTTCGCCCTGGCACTCCGCTCGAGCGAGTGCCAGGCGCAGAAAGGCGGGTGGCGCGCCGCGGGCGGCAATCGCGGGCTCGTCCGGCAGCGGCGCAGCCACCCGCACCGACCCCTGCCAACCCGTCCAGGTACTGCAAAAAACATTGTAAATACAGTTCTTTGCAAGAATGAACGGCGGGCCTTGACGGGGGCCCAGGAGCGATTATCTTGCGCCCCGCTTAGCACTCACCGAGTGCGAGTGCTAACGGCGGCGGTGCGCCGCCCGAGGGTATGCGGGTCGTTTTCGACCCAGGTTCTGGAGCCGGCGGGGCCGGCCCATCGAAGGAGACCGACACATGGCCAACATTCGTCCCCTGCAAGACCGCGTCATCCTCAAGCGCGTCAAGGAAGAGGAGAAGACCAAGGGCGGCATCATCATCCCCGACACGGCGAAGGAGAAGCCGATCGAGGGTGAGGTCGTGGCGGTGGGCTCGGGCAAGACGCTCGAGGACGGCACCGTGCGCAAGCTCGACGTCAAGGTCGGCGACCGCGTGCTCTTCGGCAAGTACAGCGGGACCGAGGTCAAGATCGACGGCGAGGAGCGCCTCATCGTCCGCGAGGACGACATCCTCGGCATCCTCGACAAGTGATCCGGAGCGCCGGCGCTCCCAAGAATTTGTAAGTTACACGTAAAAAGACTTCGAGGTTCATCACCATGGCAGCCAAAGAAATCGTCTACACCGAGTCCGCCCGCAACCTGATCCTCTGCGGCGTCAACGCCCTCGCGGACGCGGTCAAGGTCACGCTCGGCCCCAAGGGCCGCAACGTCGTCATCGAGAAGAGCTTCGGCTCGCCGACCGTCACCAAGGACGGCGTGACGGTGGCCAAGGAGATCGAGCTCGAGAACCGCTTCGAGAACATGGGCGCCCAGATGGTGCGCGAGGTCGCGTCGAAGACCAGCGACGTGGCCGGCGACGGCACCACGACGGCGACGGTCCTCGCCCAGGCGATCTACCGCGAGGGCTCGAAGCTCGTCGCGGCGGGCCACAACCCGATGGAGATCAAGCGCGGCATCGACACCGCGGTCGGCGTCCTCGTCGACACGCTCAAGAAGAGCGCGAAGCAGACCAAGGATCCGAAGGAGATCGCCCAGGTCGGCACGATCAGCGCCAACGGCGACAAGGAGATCGGCGACAAGCTCGCGCAGGCGATGGAGAAGGTCGGCAAGGAGGGCGTCATCACCGTCGAGGAGAGCAAGACGGCCGAGACGACGCTCGACGTGGTCGAGGGCATGCAGTTCGACCGCGGCTACCTCTCGCCCTACTTCGTCACCGATCCGGAGCGCATGGAGGCGGTCCTCGAGGACCCCTACATCCTCATCTCGGAGAAGAAGATCTCCAACATGAAGGACCTCCTCCCGGTCCTCGAGGCGATCGCCCGGCAGCAGAAGCCGCTCCTCATCCTCGCCGAGGACGTCGAGGGCGAGGCGCTCGCGACGCTCGTCGTCAACAAGCTCCGCGGCACCCTGCACTGCGCGGCCGTCAAGGCCCCGGGCTTCGGTGATCGCCGCAAGGAGATGCTCAAGGACATCGCGATCCTCACCGGCGGCCAGGTGATCGCCGAGGAGCTCGGCCTGAAGCTCGAGAACGTCACGATCTCGGACCTCGGCCGCGCCAAGCGCGTCTCGCTCGACAAGGACAACACCACCATCGTCGACGGCGCGGGCAACAAGGACAAGATCAAGGGCCGCATCGCGGAGATCCGCGCCCAGATCGAGGCCACCACCAGCGACTACGACCGCGAGAAGCTCCAGGAGCGCCTCGCGAAGCTCGTGGGCGGCGTCGCGGTCGTCAAGGTCGGCGCGGCCACCGAGACCGAGATGAAGGAGAAGAAGGCGCGCGTCGAGGACGCGCTCCACGCCACCCGCGCTGCGGTCGAGGAGGGCATCGTCCCCGGCGGCGGCGTCGCGCTCGTGCGCGCGCAGTCGGCGCTCGACAGCCTCAAGCTCAACGACGAGCAGCGCTTCGGCGTCCAGATCATCCGCCGCGCCATCGAGGAGCCGCTCCGCCAGATCGTGGAGAACGCGGGCCTCGAGGGCAGCATCGTGGTGAACAAGGTCAAGGAGGGCAAGGACGACTTCGGCTACAACGCCGCGACCGACACCTACGGCAACCTCCTCGGCATGGGCGTCATCGATCCGGTCAAGGTCGTCCGCACCGCGCTCCAGAACGCGGCGAGCGTCGCCGGCCTCATGCTCACCACCGAGTGCCTCGTCGCCGAGCGCCCGAAGGAGGAGAAGGCTGCGGCGGGTGGTCACGACCACCACGGTCACGGCCACGGCTTCTGAGACGAGCCACGCGCGCGAGCCGCTCCGCGGCTCGTGACGCAGCGGAAGGGCCCAGGTCGAACACCTGGGCCCTTCGGCTTTTTGTTTTCGGGAACTCCGGGGCCGGGCCGCTGTCTGCGTGGCGTGGGTACGAAGAAGCTCTGGGTCGTGGTCGCTTCGGTCGTCGGGCTCGGCGCTGCGTTCGCCGCCGCCCCTGGCTCGGCGCGCGCCGGCGAGGCGGGCGTGGACGACTGCCTCGGCATCCTCCAGACCGTCCAGGACGGCGGATTGTCCATGGATCTCAACAACTCGTGCGATCGCTCGCTGACGTGCGCGCTGTCGTGGACGCTCAAGTGCGAAGACGCGAAGGGCAACGTCACCGCGAGCTCTCGCCAGAGCACGCGCGTGACCATCGCCCGCGCCGACTCGAAGACGGTGCTCGGCTCCGCCGACGCCTGCAAGACGGCGGCGGGCTGGTCGATCGACTCCGTCACCTGGAGCTGCGGCGCCGTGAAATGACAGGCCCGCTGGGCTCGGCTACGCTGACGGGATGCGGTGGGGCTCGTCGTCGATTGTCCCAATAGTGATATTCGCGTCGTCCGCGTGCACCCGCTTCGACGCCGACTCGGCTCCTGACGCGGGCGCGGACGCCGGCGTCGTGTCGGAGGGCCCCGTCGGCGACGGCGCGGTCGACAAGCCGGAGCCGAAGGTGGTCACGTGCGGCGCCGCGGCGTCGTTCTGCGAGGACTTCGACGGCGCGCTGAGCATCACCGACGTCTTGAGCCGCTTCACCGCCGGCAACGGCGAAGGCAACCTGTCGCTCTTCAAGTACGGGGCGAACCAAGGGCTGCGCGCCACCCTCGGCCCGGGCGAGACCGTGGCGACCTTGATCCACCAATCCGCGAACAAGCGGCCTGCCGAGGTGATCGTCGAGGTCGACGTGCGCCCGCAGAAGGTCGCCGGCCCGATCGGCCTCTTCAGCCTCGACTACTGGAGCCGACTCCCGCCGACCAACCGCTTCTTGAAGGGGCTCGGCGTCGTCGTGCGCGCCGACGGGCGGGTGAGCCTGGACGCGGGCGCGAACAAGATCGACACCGGGTTCACCATGACCGCCGGCCAGTGGCACAAGCTCCGGCTGATCGCGCCGACGGGCGTGGCGCGCGCCGACCTCGAGATCGACGGCAACCGCTACACGAACACGCAGGTGTACCTCGACGGTGCGGTCGGCGAGTTCCAGCTCGCCTTCGGACCCTACCTCGAGATCGCGACCGGCTCGGAGCAGAGCGTCGAATACGACAACCTCCGCGTCTCCGCCCGGTGACCGCCACTCTGTAGAAATCCGCAATTGAATCGAACACATGCGTGTGTGGCGCATGTCGGATTGTGTGTCAGAATACCCCACCCAGAGCTCACGGCGAGCCTGACGCAACGGTGGGAGGCGCATGATGGCGAAGCGATGGACCGGTGTCTCGTGTCTCGCGTTTGGCGCGTTCGGTGTGGCTGCGTTGGCCTGCTCCGCCGAGGCGACGACGCCTCCGCCGTCGCCCACGCCGCAGCCCTCCGCGTCGTCCACGGGGACGACCGATCCGCCCAAGAACGAGCCCGCCCCCGAAGCGCGCAAGTCGGGCGAGGTCCGCCTGCTCACCTACTTCGGTGGTGAGGCGCTCGTCCGCGCGAAGTTCATGGCGGATCCGAAGGCGCTCCCGCCGGGTTGCACGTCGCAGAAGAGCGGGTCGTGCGAGCTGCTCGACTGCGAGTCACCCGCGGCCGCGCGGGCGGGGCTCGTCGGCGCCGGGCAGGTCGAGGTGTACGGCGGCACGCCGAGCGTGAGCATCACCGTCGATCCGCAGTCGAACGTGTACGCCGCCACCAAGCCGGCGCCCGTCGGCAAGTCGTTCGTGCCCGCGACCCGGGTGGTGGTGCGCGCCACCGGCGGCGAGGTCCCGGCGTTCGACGGGACGGTGGACTTCCCGACCCTCGCGAAGATGACGGGGCCCGCGCTCGGCGCGAAGGTCGGCCGCGGCGCCGACCTGGCGCTCGAGTGGACCGGCGGCGCGGCGGGCGCGGTGATGGAGGTCGAGCTCAGCGGGCGCACCGCCGAGCGCGCCCTCAAGGTCACGTGCCAGTACCCCGCCGAGGCCGGGACCGGCAAGCTCCCGACCGCGCTCCTCGCGAAGCTCCCGGCCGGCAACGCCGAGATCGCCTCGTTCACCTACGGCAAAGGCTCCGTCGCCGCCGGCCCCTTCGACGTCGCCACCCTCGCGGGCAGCGAGTCGCTCACGCAGGCCGGCGACGCGCCCTGGGCGGGCCGCCTCACGCTCGAATGAGCCGACGCGCGGAGCGCCGGCCCCCGGCGCTCCCGCCGCCCCGAAT
>JAEUKG010000476.1 GCA_016794325.1 Myxococcales bacterium
GTTCGGGGCAGAGGGGTTCGGGGCAGAGGGTTCGGGTTCGCGGGTTCGGGTTTGCGTTCGCGTTCGCGAGGCGCTCAGCAAGAAGGGCGGAGGGCGACGGGGGAGGGGTGCCGGGGGGAAGAGGGAAGGGGGAAGGGGGAACCCTGCTCACCTTTGAGCTCGACGACCTCCTCGCCCTGGAGTCGACGCGCACGATCGAGCGCATCGGACCCCGCCGCGCTTGGAGTAGCCTCATTGGGGAGGCTCGGATTCGTGAAGGATGCAAGCAGTCACTGGGCGACGTTCGATGCCCCGGTCTTGGATCCGACGGAGCATCCTCCAGGCCGCGGGATCGCCGAGCGCGTCGGCGAGGCGCTCGGGTGCGCTGTTGCGATCGACGTTTGGCGTGACGTCGGCTGGTCCATCGACGTGACCGTCGAAGGAGAGGCGCTCGCGATCTTCATCAGCGAGCTCCGCGAGGGGTCGACGTGGCTCCTCTGCTGCGCGCGGGCCGAGAGCGGCTTCCTCTCCGGGGCGTTTCGCCGTCCGGAGCCGCGCGCCCGCGCCTTGCGAGCGCTCGCCGAGCGCGTGGACGCCATCCTCCACGCCCAGTTCCACTCCGTGAAGTGGTACCCCGACGGCTGGCGAGGCGACGTCGGCGACCGAGCCACCGAGCATCCCTAGCCTCGACCCTTCGCCCTTCGCCCTCTGCCCTTCGCCCTTCGCCCTTCGCCCTTCGCCCTTCGCCCTCTGCCCTTCGCCCTCTGCCCTCCCTCGCGAACGCGCTCCCGAACCCGAACGGTTCGAGCTCGCGGGCGGGTTCGGGTTCGGGTTCGGGTTCGCGGGCGGGTTCGGGTTTGGGTTTGGGTTTGGGTTTGGGTTTGGGTTTGGGTTTGGGTTTGGGTTCGGGTTCGCGGGTTCGGGTTCGCGTTCCGGGCCGCCGACGCGCTGCGACGCCGGCGCGGAAGGAGCCACCCCCTTTTTTGAGACCCCCGTCGCCCGCGCGTGTCCATACTGTCGCCCATCCATGTCGACGCTCACCCGCGCCTTCTCGCTGACGGCACTCTCCATCCTCCCCCTCGCGGCCTGCGGCGGCGGCAGCGCCACCCCCGAGCCCAAGAACCCCGCCACCACCCACGGCGTCGGCCGCGGCGTGCAGCGCGAGCGCGAGCTCGCGTCCCCCGGGATGTGCATCGGCAAGCAGCGCCTCTTCGAGGCCCTCGGGATGAAAGACGCCGCCGCCGCCCCCCAGTCGCGCGCGCGCGAGACGTACACGACCGATCCGCTCGCGGCCTCGGTGTCGCCGTCGGAGGCTTACCGCCTCGGCGCGCCGTCCACCGTGATCATCCGCACCCGCGAGGGCCTCGGGTCCGGCGTCGTCGTCGACGCGTCGGGGCTCGTGCTCACCAACCACCACGTGGTCGACGACTTCCTCCAGCCCGACCTCACGATGAACGTGTCGCTCGAGATCGCCGGCGTCGAGCCCACCGGCCGCGTCACGCGCACCGGCAAGACCTACCAGGGCGTCGTCCTGCGCGCCGACGCCGTCAAAGACCTCGCGCTCGTGCGCATCAAGGATCCGCCGAAGGGCCTCGTCCCGGTGAAGCTCGCGAGCGTCGACCCGCAGATCGGCGAGGACGTGGTGTCGATCGGCCACGCCGGCATCGGCCTCCTCTGGGCGGCCAAGGTGTGCAACGTCTCCGGCGTCGGCGACCAGACGCACGACACGAGCATGCTCGAGGTCGGCGACTGCAAGCTCCGCGACGCCTCCGACTCCGAGGCCGAGGCCAAGCGCCGCGCCGAGCAGTGCGAGGCCCGCAAGCGCCAGGTGCGCGAGATGGTCGCGGCGGCGACGCAGGGCCTCGCGGTGCAGACGAGCTGCAACATCACCCACGGCGACAGCGGCGGCCCGCTCCTCAACCTGCGCGGCGAGCTCGTGGGGCTCAACGAGTCGATCCGCTTCGACGCGGCGACGGTGGCGTTCCACGTCCACGTCGCCGAGATCCGCGCCTTCATGAAGGACCTCCCGAAGGATCCCCCGCAGGTCGTCCCCGATCCGTGGTGCGAGGGCGGGTCGGAGGCGACCTTCGAGGACGTCGACGGCGACGGCAAGAAGGAGACGCTCAAGCTCGTGGGCTCGACCATCGGCCACCGCTTCGGCGTCGACACCGCCGAGGCGACCTTCGTCGACCTCGACGGCGACGACGACCCGAAGAAGCGCACCAAGGCGCGCCCGTTCCCCGCCGACATGATCCTCCTCCACAAACACGAGGACTACTTCGCGTTCTACGACACCGACGGCGACGGGACGATGGACCTCTTCCTCCGCGACAAAGAGGGGGAGGGCGACGTCGATCTCGGCTGGCGCCTGAAGAGCGGCCACTACGAGGTCGACAAGTCGCTGTCGGGGAAGAAGATCGTCGACGTCGCCTTCGTCGCCGATCCCAAGCACCGCGCGCGCCTCGGCGCCGTGGCCCAAGGGCTGGGCTGGTCGAAGCTCGCCTCGGTCGAGACGATGGCCATCGCCGAGAACGTCACCGTCCCCGACATCTTCGCCGGCAACTTCCAGATGGCGGGCGCGATGGCCGACGGCCCCACCGACAAGCCCTTCATGGTGCGCGCGTTCGGGCCCGGCGGCGACGTCACCATCGTCGACACGCGCAGCGACGAGCTCAAGGCGCTGAAGAACGGCGACGACGCCCGCAAGCTCCTCGAGACGCGCGCCCTCAAGCCCGACTTCGCGATGCTCGGCCGCCCCAACGGCCGCTGGGCGATCTACGACACCGACGGCGACGGCAAGCTCGACCTCGCGCTCTTCGCGCGGAACCCCTCCGACGACGAGCGGCACGGCGGCATGGCGCAGTTCGCGACCGACGCCATCCTCCTCAAGGACGGCAAGCGCGCGCCCGAATACGTCGGCCGCGCAGTACTCCGCACCAAGCTCATCGGCGTCGAGAAGGCGCGCAAGGCGATGCAGGGCATGGGCGGCAGCTCCGACGACGGGCGCAGCACGTTCCCCAAGCCCTACGGCGGCTTCGCCCGCGCGCCGTGGAAGCTCTCCGATCTCGACGGCGCCCCCCGGCGCGTGCTCGAGCGCATGGACGCCGAGCACGCGGTCGTCATGTTCGATCTCGACGGCGACACCAAGGACCTCGCGACCAAGAGCGCCGACGACTTCGTCCGCCAGCAGACCTTCGACTGGGAGGCGGCGATCGTCCGCAGCGGCCGCCTCGCGTGGGCCTACTACGACACCAACGGCGACGGCGCGTACGATCTCGTGCTCTTCACCCGCGACGTGAAGAAGGGGATGATCGACGCGTCGTACGCCCTCGACAGGACCGGCGAGAAGGTGACGTACATGCCGGTCGCGGGCACGAGCTTCGTGCAGCCCGAGCGCGTGACCAAGAACCCGAAGGTGGCGGTCGCCATCCGCGACGCCTTCACCCGCATCCTCGAGTCGATGAGCGAGAAGGAGCGCGAGAAGAGCGCGCGCACCCCGCCGACGAAGAAGAAGTAGGCGTCAGCGGACGGTGAGGGTGTAGAGGTCGGTCGACGGGCTGGTCACCGTCATCGTGATCGTGCCCGGCGACGTCACGTGCAGCGAGGTGGTGCTGCTCCCGCCGCGCGTGCTCATCGCGATGCCGGGGCCCTCGACCGCCACCTCGGCCGCGCTCGAGCTGAAGTCGACGACGATGCAGTCTCCCGCCTTCGCCTCGAGGGTGAAGGTGTGGGGCACGCCCACCGGGATCTCGGCGCAGGTGGGGACGCCGACCTCGACCGCGGCCGATGTACCTTGCAGCTTCTTCCCGGCGCGGACGCCGCCGCCCTTGCCGCCGCACTGCCCCACGCTCTTCGTGGCGCGGAGGTCGAGCGTGCACCCGGGGAGGCTGGGCGCGCCCGGGATCTCGCCGCCCTGCGCCGCGGGGGTCGCCCCTCCGGTCGCGGCTCCGGCGCCCGGATCCGCGCCCTTCGGCCCGCCCGAGGGCGCCTCGACGGCGCCCGCTCCACCGCTCGGCGCGGGGACCCTCGCCGAGCCCTCCGTGGTGTCGGACGTGCCGACGGAGCAGGCGGCGAGGAGGAGGCTGGCGATGAGGGTGATCGTGCGCGTCATGCCGATGCAGTGTGCAACCGTGGTGCCGCGTCGGCGCGCGCCCCACCTCGCGTCGCCGCCCGGGAGAAATCGCCCCGCGCGGGGCGGTGATCCGCGCGCCGCCCAGGAAACGCCGGATCCACCCCGAGGTCCCGGGGCCTCGGCGCTCGCGCAGTCGGGCGAGAATCGTCTCGTGGGGCGGTACTGCTGCGCGACGACCCCGCCGCCGCCCTCCTCGCGGGCGCCAACTTGGGCGAAGTACGACGTCGTTGACGTCAACGGAGCTCGCCGGATGCTTCTCCGACGGAGCATCGGCCGGACGGCACTGGGTTCGAGAATCGCGCTCCCTGATTGGGCCCCTACTTCTTCGCTGGCGCCTTCGCGCTCTTCTTCGCTGGCGCCTTCGCGCTCTTCTTCGCGGGCGGCAGGGCCCAGAGGCTCTCGCGTTCGCTCGCGGCGAGGTCCTCCGCGAGCTCGACGAGGGCCGGCTCGTCGCGCTCCGCGAGGTAGCGGCCCTGGATGACGGAGACGCCGCTCCGGTCCTCCGTCCCGGCGCGGAAGAAGAGCGCGTTCTCGACCCAGACGACCCAGAGATCGTGGACGTGCTCGTCGCCGCGGAGCACCTTCCACCGGCGAAGCTCGGCGTCCCCCTCGTCGAGCTCCTCCTTCTTCAGCTGGCGCACGAAGTCGCGCGGCCCCGTCACCTCGCCCGACTCCACGTAGCTGCCTGCGATCTGCAGGTATTGCGACCGCGCGACGGGGTCGAGGCCGTCGAAGTCGCCGGGGAGCACGCGCACGGGATCGACGAAGCGGAACGAGCCGACGCGAGGCGGCGGGGGCGGCGGCGGCGGCGGCTCCGCCCCGAGCGCCGCGTCGAACCTCGCGAGGACGGCGTCGAGCGCGGGGATCGTCCCCCGCCGCTTCGCGAAGCCCTCCCACGCGAGGACCTCCCGGAGCTCGCCCTTCGCCTGGGCCTGCTCGAGGATCGCCGTCGCGGCGCTGGGCGCGAGGTCGAGGTAGGGCACGAGGTAGCGCGACCAGCTCCCCTCCGCGAGCCAGGCCTCGAACATCGCCGCGCGCCGCGGAGGCGGGACGCGCTGGAGGAGCGATCGGACCACGGCGGCGTCTTCGTGGAAGGTGAGGGCGAGGTCGCACTCGGGCGGGAGCGGCTCGCCCGGCCCGAGCCCTTCGGCGAGCGCGACGATGCAGGCGAAGGCGCCCTTCGCGCGCAGCGGCGCGCCGCTGCGGAGCCCGCGCACCCGCTGGAGCATCGCGCCCACCCGCGCGCTCGCGCGCGCGCGGTCCTCCGCGAACCAGCCGACGATCGCGCCCACGATCCGCGCGCGCTCGTCCTCCGGCCCCCACGTGAGCCGCTCGAGCAGCTCGTCGTCGCTGGGGAGCGCCCCCTTCCTCGAGGTCACCCTGCCTCGATCGACACCCACAGCGTCACCGTCTGCCCCGGCTCCGCCACGAGCAGCCCCACGCCGGTGTTGAGCGCGTCCTTCGGCGCCGTCCACGGCTCGAGGCACACGAAGCCCTTGCCCGCGAGCGTCCACACCACCCACCGCGTGTACTCCGGCGACGCGCGCACGATCACGCGGCGCCCGCCGGGCAGCTCGAGCGTCGCCTCGGACGCGCCGTGATCGACGAGGTGGAGATCCACCTCCTCGGCGGTGAGGTCGATCGGGCCCCGGAGCTCGATGTCCGTCTTGGTCACGTTGTCGAACGCGCGCGTCGCGCCGGTGGGGATCCGCGCCGCGGCCTTGTCGGCGTCGGGGACCGCGAAATAGGGGTGGAACCCGAACGAGAACGGCATCGGCGCGTCGTCCAGGCACGTGACGCGCTGCTCGATCGTGAGCGTCGCCCCCGCGAGCGCGTAGCGGAGATCGACGCGGTGCCGCCACGGGTACGCGGCCCGCGTCGCCTCGTCGGCCTCGAGGCGGAGCGTGGCCTCGGACGCGCGCTCGTCGACGACCGACCACGCGCGCTGCCGGGCGAACCCGTGCTGCTTCATCGACCCCGAGCGCCCTGCCCGGGTGAAGCGCTCGCCGGTGAGCGGCCCCGGCGAGGGGAACAAGACGGGGTTCCCCCCGCGGACGTTCTTGGTCTCGTCGCGAAGCGTATCCTCATCGAGATAGAAGACCTCGCGGCCCCCCACCGTGAACCGGGTGGCGATCGCGCCCCGGGCGGGGACGATCGCGACGCGGGACGCGCCCGTCGGATCCGTGAGGACGATCTCTCGCATGGGCCGAGGGTAGCTCCCCCCGCGCCCGCCTGTCGCCTGGGGTCGCCTCGGGCGGCGACCCCAATTGCCTATTGCGCGCCGGGGGCCCCCCCGGCGATCATCCGCTCATGCGGCTCCGCGCTCGTTCGGTCCTCGCCCTCGGTGTCCTCTTCGCCGGCTGCGCGGCCGCGTCCTTCGCGGTCGCGCGCCCGACCCTCGCGTCCGCCGCCGCCCGCGCGGTGCCGGCGGCCGCGTGCCAGAGCGCCTCGGGCAACTTCACCTGCGGCGTGCCGACGGGCTCCGACTTCAACGACGGCACGTTCTCCCGCTTCTATTTCGACTTCTACCCCCTCGCGGGGCAAAACGTGCAGCTCGTCGCCACCAAGACGAGCACCGCCGGCTCGTACTACCAGGACTACCTGTTGGTCGGCGCGGCCACGATGACCCCCGGCGTCCCCAACGAGCGCTCGGTCACCGCCGTGAACACCAAGCTCGTCCCCTCGTCGTGGGACTACGTGGTGCTCTACATGCTGGGCACCAACGGCGCGCTCGGCGTGGGCATCCTCACCAACTGACGCCGTGCGCGCTCCGGTCGTCGTCGGCCTCGTCGCCGCCGTCGGGGTCGTCTCCGGCGTCGTCGGCGCCGTGGTCGCGACGCGGCTGTCCGCACCGCCCGCGCCGCCCGCGCCGCCCGCCCCCGCGACCGCCGCTCACCCCGTCGCGCCGTTGGCCCCAGCGCCGCCGCCCGGGTGGGATCCGCGCTTCTTGACGCGCTTCTCCGCGCTCGAGGCCGACGTCGCCCGGCTGGCCGCCGCCCTCGAGGCCGGCGCCCCCGCCCCGGGCGAGGGCGCCCTCCGCGGCGATCCCGACGTGCGGCTCGAGCACTACGTGCGCGACCTCGCCGTCCTCGACAAGAAGCTCGCCGAGCACGGCCGCGAGGCGCGCGATCCCGAGTGGGCCCGGAGCGAAGAGGCGATCCTCGCGAAGGGCTTCGCCGCGCGGCCCGACGCCGCGAAGCGCGCCGTGACCTCGGTGGAGTGCCGGAGCCAGACCTGCGTCGTGAACCTCCGCTTCGCGTCCCCCGACGAGGCGCTGGAGCAGATGCGCGACGTCTCGAGCGTGTACGTCGAGGGCTGCAACGGCATCATCACCACCTTCCCCCCGCCGAAGGGGCCCGGCGCCTACGAGGCGCCCATCGTCTACACCTGCCGCTGACCCGAGGGCCCTCCTCGGCGATGTGCGTATCGGGGTACATCGTCCAGGCGCCTGGAGGCCGCCGTACAGGCGCCTGTACACCGGCCGCGCTCGCGCAGCGCGGCCGAAGAGCAAGCTCGCGCGGGCGGACGGGGCCGACGCGGCCTCCCGCGCGACTCACGGCACCCGCCAGGTCGTGCCCACCGTGACGTGGCTCCCGCGGAAGGGCTTCACCCGGATCGCGCCGAGACCGAGGCCCACGCACTCGACCCCCGCCGGCGGCAGCCCCGAGGGCTCGTCGACGACGACCTTGGACGACGTGCCGTCCGGGTCGACGGTGACGAAGGCGTGCCCCCTCGTCCCCGACGGGACGCCCGCGTCGCGGCACGCGCCCACGTCGACCGCCGAGAGCGCGACGCGCGCCGCGATGGGATCGAAGCTCGGCAGCGTCGCGGGCTCGGCGCGATCGCGCGGCGACGGCGGCAGCGGGGGCGGGGGAGGCGCCGCGGGCGCCACGGGCACGTAGAGGGTCTCGCGCACGACGACCGGCTCCGGGGGAGGGCGGGGCGGATCGGTCGCGGCGGCCACGATCGCGGCGCCCGTGAGGATGCCGAGCGCGACGGCTTCGCCGGTGGTGGTGTGCGAGTGGTGGTGCGTGTGGCTCCGGCTCCGGTAGCTCGAGTGCGTGTGGCCGCAGCCGACCGCGGCGAGGGAGAGCGCGAGGAGGACGAGGGCGAGAGGGCGTCGCATGGCGGCCCCTACCGCAAGCCGCGTGCCGCTCGGATCCCCATTCGTTTCGCGGAAATGGCGCGCTGCGCGCCCCCGCGGCGTCGTGGCGCCGCGACACACCGCGTGAACGAATCCTCGCGCGGCCGCCTTGCGAAGCGGCCGCGGTGTGTTCCGATGTTCACGCCATCCCGCGCCTCTACCCTTCCATCCCCCACCTGCCCGGCTCCCGCTGCGCCGACGATCGCACCGTCTCGACGGCGCAGGCTCGCCGCTGCACGGATCCGGCGGCCGCCAGCGGCGTCGTCATCGTCCAGGAGAAGCTCGACGGCTCCTGCGTCGCGGTGGTGCGCGAAGAGCGCGGGGTGGTCGCGCGCGGGCGCGAGGGGCGGCTCGCCGCCGAGTCGGGCAACGAGGCCCGCCGCTGGTTCGCGGCGTGGGTCGCCGAGCGCGCCGCGCTCTTCGAGGCCGTGCTCGCGCCGGGCGAGATCCTCGCCGGGGAGTGGCTCGCGCTCGTGCACGGGACTCGCTACGCGCTCCCCCACGGGCCCTTCGTGCCATTCGATGTGTTCTGCAACGACAAGCGCCTGGGGGTCGACGCCCTCGCGTCGCGCCTCGCCGGCACCGGGCTGCCGCTGCCGCACGAGGTGCACCGCGGCGCGCCCATCGCCGTGGCCGACGCCGCCCGCGCCCTGGGGCAGGGCGGCCACGGGGCGATCGACCTCCCCGAGGGCCTCGTCTACCGTGTGGAGCGGGGAGGTGAGGTCGTCCTCGTCGCCAAGTGGGTGCGCCCCGGCAAGGTCGACGGCTGCTACCTCCCGGAGAACAGCGGCGCCCCCGCCCTCCACCACTGGACACCGCCGTGAGCCCCGTCTTCTTCGTCACCGCCAACGAACAGAAGCACCGCGAGGTCGCCGCCCTCCTGTCGGGCGTCGACGTGCGCCCCGTGCGCCTCGACCTCCAGAAGCCGCCGAGCGGCGACCTCGAGGAGATCGCCCGCGTCCGCGCCGCCGACGCGTTCGCCAAGCTCGGCGCGCCCTGCTTCTGCGAGAGCACCGGCCTCTATCTCTACGAGCACGGCATGGCGCCTGGCGCGTCGTTCAAGCGCGAGTGGCGCGCCCTCGGCGAGGCCGGCTTCGCGCGGAAATACGGCGGCTCCCGCGGCGTCGCGCGGGTCGCGGTGGGCCTCGCCCTCGGCGCGGGCGACGTGCGGGTGCTCTCGGGGAGCGTGGCCGGCGCCCTGCTCTCGGAGCCGCGCCCCAGCGAGCGCGGCTACGGCTACGACCGGCTTTGGGTGCCCGACGGCTATGACCGCACGCTCGCCGAGATGTTCGACTTCACCTACGTGGTCAACATGCGCGCAGCGCCGTACCTCGAGCTCGGGGATCTCCTGCGCGGCGGCCCGCCGCTCGCGAGCTTCGAGGTGCATCTCACCGTGGATCCGTCGACGGAGCCGGCCGCGCTCCGCGCCGTCTGCCGCGAGCTCGGCCTGAAGTGCGTGGTCATCGAGCTCCCGCGCGGCGAGAGCCCGCACCAGCCGATGACGGCGTCGTTCCACCGCGGGGCCGCGGCCGACGTCGTCCGCGAGGCGGTCGCGCTCGCCAAGGAGCTCGCGTCGCGCGGCTTCGACGTGATCCGCACGAAGATCGAGCAGCACGGGCGGCTCGAGGGCACGCCCGAGTCCGACGAGGTCGCGGCGCGCGGCCCGGCCACCTCGTATTTCGAGTACCACATCAAGATCGCGACCCCCGACGGCGCCGATCTCGGCCCGCTCGCCGGCGCCCTCGCGCGCGTCGGCGGCTACCTCTCCTGGAACTCCGAGAAGGGGCCGGGTAAGGACGGCCTCGTCGAGCGCTTCGTCACCCTGCGCCTGCCGGGCCTCGGGCGCGCGAGCGCCGAGGCGCGCTTCGAGGCGCTCGCGCGCGCGGTCGACGCGAGCGGAGTGCAGGTCCGCAACCGCGTGCGCGAGTACACCGTCTTCGACACCAACCTCGGCGTCGACGCCGGGTGGATGGACCGATGAGGCTCGCGCCGGCGTGGCTCCGGCGCGTCGCCCGGTCGCGCCACGCCGAGCGCCTGGTGCTCCGCGGCTCGCTGCTCACCGCCCAGTGGGCGCCGGGCCGCCCCGCGGCCGACGTCGATCACCTCGCGGTGCCCGACGCCACCGTGGCCGAGGCCGAGGCGATCGCGCGCGAGATCCTCGCGGAGCCCGACCCCGAGCCGCTGCCCGACGCGACCTTCGAGGTGATCTGGGCCGAGACCCCGTGGCCCGGGCTGCGGGTGCGGGTCGGCGATCTGCAGATCGACGTCGGCTCGGGCGATCCGCTGGCCGCTCCCCCCGTCCCCGTCGAGGTGCTCGGCGTGACGCTCCCCGCGGCGCGGCCGGAGACGATGTTCGCGTGGAAAGTGCACGGATTGGTGGAGCTCGGGCCGGGGCGCTGGCACGCGAAGACGCTCTTCGACATCCTCCTCATCGACGAGCACGTAACGCTCGACGAGGAGCTCCTCGTGCCGTCGCTCGCGCTCGCGTTCTCGAGCCGCGGAAACGACCTCGCCGAGCTCGACCGCTTCCTCACCCCCGGCGCGTGGGGGACGAGCCGAAGCAGCCGCCGCCGCTGGGAGAAATTCCAGGAGACGTACCGCGGCCCGCACCCCGTCCCGCCGCTCGCCGACGTCGTGCGGGCGGTCGGCGATCGCGTCCGGCCGCTCGCGTCGCGGGCGCGCGGCGCGCGCTGACGGTCGGTGGACCGTCGCGCCCGGCCGCTCGCGTCGCGTTCGCGCGGCGGCGCTCACGGCCAGTGGGCGAGAGCGCGCTGGCGGACGCAGGCGAGAGCGCGCTTGCCGCCCGGGTGCGGCCGGGCGATCCTCGTCGGGCATGGCCGACCCTCTGGCGACCGAGACGCCGGACGCCCCGCGAATCCACCGCCTCTGGGCGACCTTCGAAGATCCCGAGACCGAGCGCGCGTACCTCGACGAGGCCTTCGAGCGGACGATCCGCCCGTTCGTGCGCTTCAGCGTCGCGCTCTCGGTCGCGGCGTTCCTCATGTACGGCGTGCACGACGCGCTCGTGATCCCCGAGGTGCGCTCCACCGCGTGGCTCATCCGCTACGCCTATTTCGGGCCGCTGGGCCTGCTCGTCGTCGCCTTCGCGCTCACCAACAAGAGCCCGCGGCGGCACCAGTTCGGGATGCTCGGCTTCGGCTTCGCGGTCGTCTCGGCGGTGTGCTGGATCGGCGCGATCTCGCCGCCGGCCGGCTTCTACATCTACAGCGGCTACGCCGTCATCTTCGTCACCCTCGGGCCGTTCCTCGCGCGCATGAGCGTGAAGAGCCAGGTGGTCTACACCGTGCTCGGGGCGCTCCTCTTCGACTTCTTCGACGTCCTCGTCGCGCACTCGCCGCCGGCCATCCGCTTCAGCTTCAACCTCACGATGTTCACGCTCGGCGGCATGGGCGTCCTCCTCGCGAACCAGCTCGAGCGGCAGGAGCGGCTCGCCTTCCTGCAGCGCCGCGTCATCCGCGAGCAGCTCCGCGCCATCGAGGCCGAGCGGGCGCGCAGCGAGTCGCTCCTCCTGAACGTCCTGCCGCGGCGCATCGCCGATCGGCTGCTCGCCGACCCTGGGGTCATCGCCGACCGCTTCGACGAGGCGACCGTCCTCTTCAGCGACATCGTGGGCTTCACCGAGCTGTCGTCGCGCCTGCCGCCCGACGAGCTCGTGCGCCGGCTCGACGCGGTGTTCTCCCAGTTCGACCGCATCGCCGACGAGCTGTCGCTCGAGAAGATCAAGACGATCGGCGACGCGTACATGGTCGCCGGCGGCGTGCCGGCCCCGCGCGCCGACCACGTGGTGTCGGTGTGCGAGATGGCCCTGCGGATGCGCGACCGCCTCGCCGAGCTCGCGCCCACGCTCGGCGGCGAGCTGCGCGTCCGCATCGGCGTCCACACCGGCGCGCTCGTCGGCGGCGTCATCGGCACGAAGAAGTTCATCTACGACGTCTGGGGCGACACGGTGAACGTCGCCTCCCGCATGGAGTCGCACGGCACGCCGGGAGAGATCCAGGTGAGCGAGGCGGTGTACGAGGTCGCCAAGGACACGTTCGACTTCGAGCCGCGCGGCGCGATCACCGTGAAGGGGAAGGGGGAGATGCAGACCTACTTCCTCAAGGGCCGGCGCCCGCGCCCCGAAGCCTGACGCACGGACACGCAGACGCACAAGCGTCGCCCGCGTTTTGGCGGTACCCTCGGCGCATGTGGTTTCGCATGGAGCCGGTCGCGCTCGACTACACCTCGCGCTTCTCGTTCGACAACGAGGTGACGATCGACGCCCCCGCGTCGCGCGTGTTCCCGTTCCTCGTCGGTGAGCGATTCACCGAGTGGCTGCCGGACCTCGTGTCGTGGGAGTGGACGAGCCCGGCGCCGCACGGCGTCGGGAGCACGCGCGTGGTCCGCCTCAAGACGCTCGCGGTGAAGGAGCGCATCCTCGCCTACGACGAGGGGCGCCGCTTCTCGTTCACGATGGAAGCGATCAGCGTGCCCCTCGTGCGGCGCATGATCGAGGACATGGTGCTCGAACCGCTCGGGGACGCGCGGTGCCGCTTCCGCTACCACGTGTACTACGAGCCCCGGACGGTGATGCGCCTCGTGCACCCCATCGCGCGGGCGATGTTCACGAAGACGTTCCGCGAAGCCACGCGGAACGTGGCGCGCCTCGCGACGGGGTGAGAGGTCAGACGAGCGGGCGGTGCGCCGCGCGGGGCGTGCGCGTCGCCGCCTTGCCGGCGACCACGATGGTGGCCGCGAGGCTCACGATGAGGAGCAGCAGGCCCGCCGTCCCTGGGGTGGTGAGCATCGGATACAGATTGTCGAAGAGCATGGCGCCTCCGATGGGAGTGGCCGTCAGCGAATTCTGACTGGCTGGCCAGTATGTTTTGGCCGACCGGCCAAATTGTCAAGCCCCGGACCCCACTCTCTGCAAGGCCTCGAAACTCCACGGGGAAACCCCGCTCCTCCAATTGGGCAGCAAGCTGCCTACTTTCGCGGCCACCCCCCGGGCCTGGGGTGCGGTCCCGAAATTCGTTGGCCAGCCAACGAATTTTCGAGATGGGGGATCGGCGCCCGTCGGGGCCCTGCCCGGGGGTGACGATCCCGGGCGTGTGCCCGACCCATTCGTGGGCTGGCCAACGAATTTTCGTGAGGTGTGGGGGGGCCTGGGTCGGGGGTCCGACCCGTTCGTTGGCTGGCCAACGAAGTTCGTGAGGGCCGCCTACATCTCGAAGAGCGCGAGCGCGAACCGCTCGACCGCGTTGAGCATTTGCTCCTCGGTCGCTGGGGCCATCGGGTCGAAGAGGTGGTGGATGGCGAGTCCGTCCAGCGCGCCGAGGAGGAGCCGCGCCATCGCCTCGGGCTCGAAGCGCGGGCGGAGCCCCATCTCCAGCAGGCTCTTGAACCCCACCTCGACGATCTGCTCCCGGCTCGTGCGGAGCACCGCCCCGAGGGATCGCGCGAGCTTGGGATCGTGGACCCCGGCGGTCATCGCCTCCATGACCACACGGATCTCCGGGACTCCGTCCCGACGCACCGCCCAGAGCTCGGCGATCGCGCGCCGCATCCGCTCGATGGGCGTCCCCTCCACCAAGAACTCGCCGCGGATGCGCTCGCTCAGCGCCGCGCAGGCGTGGAGGACGGTCTGCTCCACCAGGTCGTCTTTGCTCTCGAAGTGGTAGTGCACCACTCCCTTGCTCACGCCCGCCGCGTCCGCGATGTCCTGCACGCTCGACTGCGCGAGCCCCTTTCGTGCGATGACCGCGGTCGCGGCCTCGAGGAGCTGCTTCTGGCTGACTTCGCTCTTGCGGTAGGGGCTGCGCCTCGCCATCTGGCTACATGGCCAGTATTGGCGAGGCGCGGGCCGTTGTCACGCGGGGCGAGGTCGATTGGCGCGGCCGGGCGCGGCGGCGCGCCCCTCGGTCAAGGCTGGCCGGGGGCCTTCGGCGCGCACACGCCCATCATGCAGTTGTTGCCCGGGTTGCAGTCTTGGGGGCCTTGGCAGGGCGCGGCGCACTTCTGGTACTGCATGTTGCAGCGGTGCGTGAAGCACGCGGCGTCGTTCTGGCAGGGCAGCGCCAAGGGGCCCGGCGGCGACATCGTCGCGGTCGCGGTGGGCGGAGGGTACGCGGTGTTCGTCGGAGGCGGGTACGCGGTGTTCGTCGGAGGCGGGTACGCCGTGTTGGTCGGCGGCGGGTAGTACGCCGTGTTGGTCGGCGGCGGGTAGCCCGTGTTGGGCGGCGGCGGATAGGTCGCGGTCGCGGTCGCGGTCCCCGTCGCCGGCGGCGGATCGTTCTTCGAGCCGCACGAGAAGGCGGCGATCGGCGTCGCGACGATGACGAGGGTCAAGAAGGCAGCGGAAGGGCGCATGGGATCTCCTCGAACCCGAGCATATCAGACGCCATCCGCGTCCGCCCTCGACGAAACGGTCGCCCGCCCACCCCTCGCCCGGCGAGCCGCAGCCGCGCCGGAGATGGGTCGGTCCGCAGCGCCGCCGCTCGGTGCCTCGGCGCGGGCGGGGCGGGCGCCATGGCCGCGCGGTCGCGGCTCGAACCCGTGGGGATCCTCACCGTCGTCCGCGCGCCGCGCCGCGCGTGGGAGCGGTGGGCGATGGTGACGCCCTCGGTGAGGTTGTCGATGGTGCGCGTCTCGTTCGAGACCGTGACGCAGCGGTCGACGAAGCACATCGCCGCGCCGCCGCCGCAGTCGACGTCGCGAAGCGGCGAGGACGGAGCGCCGCGGCGACGAGCGGGCCGCCGACGCCGCGCGCGCACGGGCGACTCAAGGGCGCTCGGACGCGATCGGCGGCGACGTCTCGTCGAAGACGAACGGGTAGTGTCCCACCCGCGTGCGGGCGTGCGCCGCCGGGAAGCGCAGCGCGCGCGCCGCGCCGAGGACGCAGTCGGCGAGCGTCGGGCTCGCGAGCGTGCTCGACACGATCTGCACGTCGGTGACGCGGCCGTCGGGCTCGATGGTCCAAGCGAGGGCGAGCGTCCCGCCCGTCGTCCCGTCGCCGAGCCGGGCCGCTTGGTAGCAGGCGCCGAAGCTCCGCTGGCGGGCCGTCACCGCGCGGTCGACCGCCTCACGCGACAAGCCGTGGCGAGGCCCCCCCGCCGCGTTCACGGGCTCGTCGTGAGGGCCGCACGAGAGCGCCGAAGCCGCGAGGGCGATGGCCATGACGAGGGCGTTCCGTCCGAACATGCCGTCAGCGTAGCCGTCCTCGCGGCGGAGTCGAGTCAGGGCTGCGCGATCGTCCCGATGTCGATCGTCCCCAGGGTCGACTGGTCGTTGGCGCGGCCCGCGACCGAGTAGAAGCGGCCCTTGTACACCGGCGTCTGGTGCACGTGCCCGCGCTTCACCGACAGGCTCCCCTCGAGCGGGCTCTCGGCCCGGAACGTCCCGTCCTTCGCGACGCTCGCGCGCAGCACCCGGTTCGAGTACGGGCCGCCCTTCACGCTCTCGTCGAGGCCACCGGCGAAGAGGAGCGAGCAGCCGACCGGCTCGACCGCCGACACGCTGAGGGGCGCGAACGTCCCCGCCGCCTCCCACGCGCCGATCGTCCCGTCGGCGTTGACCTTCGCGCGGATGACGTCCGAGAGCGACGGCGGATTGCCGATGGGGCCTTTGTCGAGTCCGCCGGCGAGGTACACGGTGTCGTTGCGGAGGAAGGCCACGTGGTGGCTCCGCGGCGTGTCGAGCGGCGTGAGCGGCGTGAGCGCCCCGAGCTCGCCGGCCTCGCTCACCGCGGTCTTCGCGGAGATCTTGGTCGCGGCGTTGCCACGAGTGCCGCCGAAGATCAACACGTCGCGCCCGCGCACGAGGGCGGTGGAGTGCTGCACGAGGTCGGGCAGCTTCGGCCCCGCCTTCCACGCGTCGAGGCGCCCGCCGGCGTCGATGCGCCCGACGAGGATCTCGTCGGTGAAGCCGGTCTTCGGCTCGCCGACGACGCCGCCGACGAGCACCACGTCGTCGCCGACGACGGCGAGCGCGGCGCCGGCGCGGCCGCGCGGGATGGTGCCCACCTTCTCGAACTCGGAGAGCGACCCGTCCGCGGCGATGCGCGACCGGAGCACGTCGCCGAGCACGATCGCGAAGTCGTCCTGCTCGCCGCCGAGGACGTAGAGGTACGGGGCGCCCCCGACCTCTTTGACGAACGTGACGTGGTGATCGCGGGTCGGCGCGATCGCGACCGGCGAGCGCGCGAAGGTGACCTTGGGCGGATCGCACGGCGGGTCCGCGACGGTGGCGTCTTCGACCCCGGCGTCGGCGGCGGCGGCGGGCGGCGCCGCGGGGGCGCCGGCGCTCGACGAGCACGCGGCGACGGACAGGGTGGAGAGCAGAAGCGCGCAGGGAAGGGTGGTCTTGGGGAGCACGGGCGAGGGCCCTAGCAAGCCTCGGGCCTGGCCAAGAAGCGGCGGCGATCGACCGTCCCGGAAATTGGGCAGCAAGCTGCCTAATTTCGGGAGCGGGGGATCGGCCGCCCGAAATTGGGCAGCAGGCTGCCCATTGTTCGCGCGGGGATCGGCGGCGCGAAATTGGGCAGCAAGCTGCCCAATTTGGGGAGCGGGGGATCGACCGTCCGAGAAATTGGGCAGCAAGCTGCCTATTTTTCGCGCGGGGGGATCGGCGGAGCCGGCCGGGGGTGTGCGCGCGCCATGCGCAAACTTACGGCGGGTGCGTGCACGACCGAACGGAGTAAGCTCCGCGCCGATGGCGTGGACCCCGACACCCCAGGACACCCCCTTTCACCGCCTCGGCGAGGTGGGCGCCCGCGAGCTCGCGAAGCGGTTCTACGACCACATGGACGCGTCGGAGCCCGCGCTCGTCGCGATCCACGAGACCGACGGCGCGAAGGTCTCGGCGGGGACGCGCGAGCGCTTCACCCTCTTCCTGGTGGAGTGGCTCGGCGGCCCGCCGATCTACTCGCCGGTGCACGGGCACCCGCGCCTCCGGATGCGTCACGCCAAGGTTGCGATCGGCACCGACATGCGCGACGCGTGGCTCCGCTGCATGAACGCCGCGCTCGTCGACGTCGTCCCCGACGACGGCGTGCGCGAGTACCTCGCCGCCCGCTTCGCCGAGGTCGCGGACTTCATGCGCAACCGCGAGGGTACGTAGCGCGCAAACCCCCGTGCCCGTGCCCCTGCCTCAGGATTGATCGCCCGTGCCCGTGCCCGCGCCCGCGCCCTGCCCGCACCAAGAGCCCGCGCCCGCGCCCGGTGAATGCACCATGCACGCAAACCGCGCGTCACCCGAAGTGGTGCGCCGAGATCCGCTGCCCGAAGACCGACCCCGTGAACGCGGTCCGCCCCCGGTCGGCGCCGGCCGCGCCCGCGACGACCATCAGCGGCAAGAGGTGCTCCTCCCGCGGGTGGGCGGCGCGCGCCGACGGAGCGCGGGCCCAGTCGAGGAGCCGCCGGTCACGATCCTCGGGCGCGGCCGCGATCGTCTCGCCCAACCAGGCGTCGAACTCGACCGACGCGCGCGGCCCCTCGCCCGAGAAGAACGCCCGCATGTTGTGGAAGCTCATCCCGCTGCCGAGGATGAGCACGCCCTCGTCGCGCAGCGGCGCGAGCGCGCGGCCGATCGCGAGGTGCGCGGCCGGGTCGAGCCCCTTCACCAGCGAGAGCTGCGCCGTCGGCACGTCGGCGTCGGGGAAGGTGAGCATGAGCGGCACGAAGGTGCCGTGGTCGAACCCGCGCCGATCGTCGGCCTTCGTCTCGACGCCCGCGGCGCCGAGGAGCGCCTGCACCCGCGCCGCGACCTCGGGGGCGCCGGGGGCCGGCCAGGTGAGGCGGTACGACTCCGGCGGGAAGCCGGAGTAGTCGTAGAGCATCGGCGGGTGCGGCGAGGTCATGACCGTCGGCGCGCGCTCCTCCCAGTGCGCGGAGATCACGAGGATCGCGGCCGGCCGCGCGCGCGCGAGCTCGCGCGCGCCGCCCTCGAGGTAGCCGCGCAGCGCGCTCACCTCGCTCGGGGGCATGCCGATCTCGACGAAGGGCCAGGGGCCCCCGCCGTGGGGGAGATACGCGACGGGGAGGCGGCTCGAGTGGGCCATGGTCACCCAAGCATGCGTCAGCGCGATCCCCGGCGGAAGTCGCGCGGCAGGCCCGCACTGTTGCTTCGGTGGCAACAATCTTGGCGCGCGCCCGCTCCGGTCGTACCCTACGAGGGATGGTTTCCCTGGCCCGCCGCGTCGCCCTCGCCTCCTCGGTCGCGCTCGCGCCCCTCGCCGCCGGGTGCGGCGACGATCTCGTGACCCGCGGCACGCCGTCGACCGCGCCCGCATCGCCGGCGACCTCGACGCGCATCGTCCCCTCGCTCGACGCGGCGTCGGCGTCGGCCTCGGCGCAGCCCGAGCCGGCGACCATCGTGGGCATCAGCAAGCAGGGCGCGCTCTCGGTCGACGGCGTCGCCATCGACGAGCGCTCGCTCGAGGACCGCGTCAAGCGCGGGGTGGGCGCGAGCCCCGAGCCGCGGGTGGTGGTGGCGGCCGACCGCGAGGCGCCGTACACGCGCGTCAATCAGGTGGTCGACGCGATCAAGCACGCGGGATCGCGCAAGGTCTCGCTCGCGCTCGTCACGAGCGCCGAGCCGCCGCTCGTGAAGGTCACGCCGGCGCCCCCCGCGTCGGTGGTGGTGAGCGGGATCGGGCCCTCGGCGCCGAAGACGCTGGCCGCGCCGGCCGAGGTCGGCGGCGAGCCGTGGGAGTGCGTCTTCCCCGCCGACGTCGACCGCACCCGGATCGAGATGACGATCATCACGATGCGCGTCCTCGTCGACGAGGGCGGCAAGCCGGCGGACTTCGACTTCGTCGGCGACGCCCCGCGCCCGTTCGCGGAGGCGGCCCGCACGTGCGCGACGCGGCGCAAGGGCTGGGTCCCCGCCAAGGACGCGAGCGGCAAGACGGTGGGCGGGTGGACCTTGCCGTTCAAGGTCCAGTTCGCGCGCTGAGCCGGGGCCCCGCGCGCGGGCGCGGTCAGCACTTGATCTTCTTCATGTCCGGGTCGAAGAGCGGCTTCATGCTGGCCTTGGCGGGATAGTCCTTGCCGGCGATCTCGACCTCCCAGGTGCCGCTCGCGAGGAACGCCGCGTCGACCGGGGCGCCCCGCCCCTCGATCATCGCGAGGCCGACCGCGCCCCCGAGGCTGAAGCCGTACGACGCCGCGCGCACGTAGCCCACCGGCTTGCCGTCGCGCTTCACGATCTCGGCGTGGAACATGAGCGGCTCGGGGTCGAGCACCTGCACCTGCACGAGGCGCCGGGTCAGCGGGCCCGCCGCCTTCTTGGCGAGGACGGCCTCCTTGCCGACGAAGCCGCCCGGCTTCTTCAGGTCGACGGCGAAGCCGAGGCCGGCCTCGAGCACCGAGTCGGTGTTGTCGATGTCGTGGCCGTAGTCACGGTAGCCCTTCTCCATGCGCAGGCTCGCCAGCGCCTTCAGCCCCGCGTGCACGAGGCCGAGCGACTCGCCGGCGGCGGTGAGCCGGTCGTAGACGTGGACCGCCATCTCCGCGGGGACGTAGAGCTCGTAGCCGAGCTCGCCGAGGTAGGTGATGCGCACGCAGAGCGCGCGCGCGAAGCCGAGGTCGATCTCGCGCGCCGCGCGGAACGGGAACGCCTCGTTGCTCATGTCGGCGCTGGTCACGGCCGCCATCAGCTCGCGCGAGCGCGGGCCCTGCACGTTGATCTGCGCGAAGCCGGAGGTGACGTCGGCGACGAACGCGTGCGCGTCGCCGAAGTGGCGGCGCATCAGCGTCTCCACGTGGCGGTGGGCGGTGTCGGAGGCGACGACCCAGAAGCGCTGGTCGTCGAGCTTGGTGACGGTGAGGTCGGCCTCGAGCGTGCCGCCGGCGTTGAGCCACTGGGTGTAGGTGATCTGGCCCGCCGCGCCGTCGACGTCGTTGGCCGAGAGCGTGTTCAGGAGCCGGCCCGCGTCGCGGCCCTCGACGCGGAATTTCGCCATGAACGACATGTCCATGAGGATCACGCCGCTCCGCGCCGCCTCGTGCTCGGCCTTCCAGTACGGGAACCAGCGCTGCCGCCCCCACGACAGCGGCCCCGGCTGGGGGGTCACGCCCGGGGGCGCGTACCAGTCGGCGCCCTCCCAGCCGCTCACGTCCTTGAAATACGCGCCGCGGGAGGCGAGCCGGTCGTGGATCGCGCTCCGCTTCACGTTGCGTGCAGTCTGCATCGAACGCGTCGGGTAGTGGCACTGGTAGACCATGCCCAGCGACTCGACCGTGCGGGTGCGGCGGTACTCGGGGTTGGTCTGGTAGGGGTGCAGGCGATCGATGTTCATCCCCGTGACGTCGACGTCGGGGCGGCCGGTGAGCACCCAGTGGGCGAGGGCGCGGCCCATGCCGCCGCCGGTGAGGATGCCGATCGAGTTGAGCCCGGCGGCGACGAAGTAGTTCTTCACCTCGGGGGACTCGCCGACGCACGGGGCGAGATCGGGGGTGAAGCTCTCGGGGCCGCAGAAGAACTTCTTGATGCCGACCTCGAGCGAGCGCGGGACGCGGCTCATCGCCTTCTCGACGTAGGGGCCCATGCGGTCCCAGTCGGGGGTGATCTCGCCGAACGAGAAGTCCTCGGGGACGCCGCCGACCTTCCACGGGGCGCAGATGGGCTCGAAGAGGCCGACCATGAGGCCGCCGACCTCCTCGCGGAAGTACCCGTAGGATCCCGGGTCCTCGAGCACCGGCCAGCTCGGGGAGATCTCGGGGATCTTGTCCGTGATGAGATAGTAGTGCTCCGCCGCCTGCAGGGGCACGGTGACGCCGGCGCGCGCGCCGAGCTGGCGCGCCCACATGCCGGCGCAGTTGACCACCACCTCGCACGCGATGTCGCCGCGGGGCGTGCGCACCCCGGCCACCGCGCCGTTCTTCACGATCACGTCGACGACGGGGCAGTCCTCCACGATGGTCGCGCCCTGCATGCGGGCGCCCTTGGCGAGGGCCATCGTGGCGTCGACGGGGTTCGCCCGCCCGTCCTCCTTCACGTAGAAGCCGGCGAGCACGTCGTCGACCTTGGCGAGGGGGAAGAGCTCCTTCACCTCGCGCGGCGAGATCTCGTGGACGTCGACGCCGCAGTAGCGGTTGAACGCCGAGACGCGGCGATACTCCTCGAGGCGGTCGGCGTCGGCCGCGACCTCGATGAAGCCGACGGGCTTGAAGCCGCTCGTGAGGCCGGTCTCGGCCTCGAGCCGGCCGTAGAGATCGCGGGTGTACTTGCGCATCTCGGTCGACGTCTCGGAGGTGGAGCCGAACGTGACCATGAGCCCGGCCGCGTGCCACGTCGTGCCCGACGTGAGCTTGTCGCGCTCGAGGAGCACGGTGTCTTTGGCGCCCATGTGGGCGAGGTGGTAGGCGACGGAGCACCCGATGATGCCGCCGCCGATGACGACGACGCGGGCGTGCTTGGGCAGGGCCGGCTGAGACATGCGCCGCCGAGCATACTACGGCCCGCGCTCGCGACGGCGCGCGGTTCGGCGCCGCGGCGCCGCCCGGCGAAGGGGAGTTGACCGTCGGCCCTCGGATGGGTTCCCCTGCTGAAAATGGGCTCTTTCGGCGCGCGCCGCCTCCGGTTCGTCACTCTCCTCGCCGGGATCGGCGTCGTCCTCGCGGTGCTCTTCGGCGCCCGCACCGCGCGCGCCGAGCCGGTGAAGGTCACCACCGGGATGTGGGTCAACCAGATCCACGAGCTGAACCTCAAAGAGAACAACTTCGTCGTCGACCTCTACGTCTGGTTCCGGTGGAAGGGCGAGCTCAAGCCCCACGAGACCTGGTCGTTCATCGACGGGCGCATCGAGTCGAAGACCGAGTCGTCGTCCAAGACCTTCCCCGACGGCAGCCGCTACGTGTGCCAGCGGGTCATCGTGAAGGTGACGCGCTTCTTCGACGTCTCGCGCTACCCGCTCGACGGGCACACCCTCTCGATGACGGTGGAGGAGGACGAGGGCGAGGACCACCTCGTGCAGTACGTCGCCGACGTCGAGAACTCGGGGATCGACCCCCGGGTGACGATGCCGGGGTGGACGCTGGGGGTGAAGGACGCGGTGGCTGGCGTCGGCCAGTACAAGTCGAACTTCGGCGACGTGTCGGTGCCGGCGGGCAAGGAGACGCGCTACGGGCGGATGACGCTGCGCCTCGACCTCACCCGGAGCGGCGCCACCTACTTCGTGAAGGTGTTCTTCGGGGTGTGGGTCGCGGCGTCGATCGCGTTCTTGTGCTTCTTCATCAAGCCCACCAACGTCGACCCGCGCTTCGGCCTCGGCGTCGGGGCCATCTTCGCGGCGATCGCCAGCGAATACACGATCTCGAGCTCGCTCCCCGAGGGCGGCGTCGCGACGCTCGCCGATCAGGTGCACCTCGTCGCGTACCTCGCGATCTTCGTGACGCTCGCGCAGTCGACGGCGTCGCTGTGGCTGGTCGAGCACGGCAAGGAGGCGACGTCGAAGCGGTTCGACAAGCTGTTCGCGATCCTGTTGCCGTTCGTGTACGCGCTGTCGAACGTGATCGTCGTCGCGCGGCGCTGACGGGCGAGGCCCCGTCGCCGCCAACGCTCACGAAAACGTCAACGTCAACGCCTGGTGCTCGACTTCTCCGGCGAAACTTCGGCCTTCGAGAATCGCGCTCCCTGACTTGGGGACGACGGGCGAGGGGCGACGGGCCTCTGCCCCGCCCCGTCTGCCCCCAACCCTCTGTCCCCCAGCCCTCTGCCCCCGAACTCGAACGCGACCCCGAACGCGAACGGTTCGAGCTCGCGAGCGAGCAACGCGGCTCGGGTGCTTGCGAGGAGACGCATCGTCGCCATCGGGGCCGCTCAGCGGATGAGGCCCGTGAGCAGCGCGTAGAGCCGGTCGGCGCGTGCGATGACCGCGTCCGCAGCCTCCGCCGTCGCGTCGTCGGCGATCGCGGCGATCTCGACAGCGGCGGCGGCCTCGACGCACTCGCCGCGCGCGATGGCGTACACGCGAGCCTTGTCGGCGGGGCTCACGCGCCCCGCGGCCTCGGCGGTGTTGAGGCACGCGCTCTTGGCCGCGCGGAGGGCCTGATCGCGGAGCTTGGGGTCGCGGATCTCGGCGGCGCGCACCGCGCAGAGGAGCTCGGTCGCGACGGCATACGCGACGAGGCGGTGGTGAGGGAGTCGAGAGCGGGCGGGCGGCTTGGTGTCGG
>JAEUKG010000437.1 GCA_016794325.1 Myxococcales bacterium
GCGCTCGCCGCGTCTGGGGCGCGCGTCCTCTTGATCGGCCGTCGCGCTCTCGTCGCGCTGGGCGCTCCGCTGATGACCGTCGACGTGGACCTCTGGGTTCACTTCGACGACATCGAGCTCCTCAACGCTGCGCTCGAGCGCTTCGACCAGATCCCGAACCGGTCACCCGCGGAAGCGCGCGCCCGCGGTCGCTACGTCATCGAGAACGGGGAGCGGGTGGACGTCATGGTCGCTCGCTCGGCGACCGACCCGAGCGGAGTGGTCCTCGCCTTCGACGACGCCTGGGGGAGGCGTCAGGAGGTCGAGCTGTGCGGCGCGACGATCGCGCTACCGTCGATCGACGACCTCATCACGACCAAGCGGTGGGCCTCCCGCCCGAAGGACATGGTCGACATCCAGTGGCTCACCGAGCTCAAGAGGCGGCGATGAGTGAGCGCGAGCCAGGGCACTTCCAGATGCCGCTCCCGTCCGAAGGCGAGCCCGAGACCGACGCGTGGCTCCGCCCGTTGCCTGCGGCCGAGTTCGAGGCGCTCGTCGCCAGAGGCCTCGCCTCCCTCGACGGACCCGAGGGCGACGAGCTCGCGGATCTCCACGCTTGGTTCGTCCGCCGCTACCCGACGCCGACCGCGCGCCTCGCGTACGTCCGCGCGAAGTCCCGCGCGCGGGCGCGTCGGAGCGGCTGATGCCCGGTCACCGGCGCTCTCGGCCGGCCGATCATCCCCAGGTGCGCTCGCCTCGCGTCGGGCGGAGGCGGAACGTGCAACGTACATGCGTCTGGTGGACGCTGGGGCCGCCGGGGTGCTCGAGCACGATGGCGATCGGGGCCCCGCAGGGGCGGAAGCGGAGCGCCCCCCGGGACTCCCCGAGCACGGGCACGAACGGGCTCCCGCGCGCACGGAGCACGTTCGTGCCGTCGGGAGGATCGAGCTCGAGCTCGTAGATGCGCGGGCACGCCCCGAAGCAGACCCGGGACTCTGCGAAGGGGTCCAGGTCGGCGTAGCCGACGCGCTGGACGACGGTGTCGGGCGGCAGCGCCCACGCCAACGTGACCGTGTCGCCGTGGTCGACGAAGTCGGGCTCGTCGACGGTGGGCGGCTCCGCCGCGCCGCCGCACGACAGGCTCACGACCGACAGCGCTCCCGCGACGACGCTCCGCACGAGCCGGGTAGAGCACGTCGCGTACCAGTCCCGCTGCCGCGAAAGGGCAGGAGAATTCGCCGCGGCCGCGCCAACCGGGTTGGCGGGGTGCCAACGCGCTGGGCGCCTTCAGCTCGGCGCGATCTCTTGCGCGACCTCGACGTCGACGTCGCGCGGCCTCTCGGGGAAGAGTCGTGACTCGTGGATCCCGAGGAGGCAGTTCGCCCCGTCGGCGGCGTCGACGTAGAGGAGGAGGTCGAAGCGATCGCCCACCCGCCGCGCGATCGTGAGCCGCGTCACGTTCCCGGTGGGGACGACCACCCACACGCGGTCGCCGGGGCCGAGGGTCTTCCGCCACGCGGTGCGCTTCGCGAGGCGGCGCTCCTCGAGCTTGAAGACGATGAAGCGGAGGAGCCCCACGCTCTCCGTGTATAGCACCCGCGTCGGGCGTCAGCGCCGGCTCCCCTTGGCCTTCGCCCTCGGGCGCGGCCGCGCCGGCTTCTTCGCCGGCTTCTTGGCGGGCAGGCCGTCGACGTAGGTGACGCCGCGGCCCACCCACTTCGCGAGCGCGGCCTGGGTGCGGAAGCCCTCGAGCGCGACGTAGACGAAGCCCTCGAGCGGCCGCCCGGTGAAGTCCATCGGGCGGGCGTGCTTCTGCGCGAGCGCGTCGTCGTAGGCCTCCTTGCCCACGCGGATCATCAGCTCGTTCGCGGTGAGCCCGCAGCACATGTGGCCGCTCACCATGAAGCACAGGCCGCCGAACATCTTGCGCTCGCTCACGTCGTCCCGACCCGAGAGCACGTCTCGGATGCGCTCGGCGAGCTTCTCGTCGTACGCCATCGTGGCCTCCCCGAGGGAGGGTACACGAGGGCGTCGGCCGGCGTCTTGGATGCGGTGGGGCTGGTCCGAAGGTCTACGGGCCGATGGCGTCGGTTCGCACCGAGAGCCCCACTGGCCCCACCGAGTACGCGCTCGTCTTCACGTATTGGGTGGAGACGTACACGAGCACCTTGCGGTTCGCGGGGATGACGAGGCCTGGGATGGAGGCGAGGCGCGACGTGACGGTCCCCCCGCAGAGCGGGAGCGGACAGTCACCGCGGACGCCGACCTGGCACGCCTTCTTCTCCGCCTCGTCTTGTGGGGGTAGCGCGCGCCCGTACGTCCACATCACCGTGTCGAGCTCGGTGCCCCCGGGCGCGATGGTGTTGTAGACGGTCACCGTCACCGGGCTCGCGAGCGGGTTCTGAACCTCCACGTAGAAGTAGGGGTGCTCCGACGTCGCGGCGGTGAGCGTCGCCGCCGGGCACGTCCCGTTGACGCGCGGCGCGACGACGGTGTCCACGAGGGTCTGCACCGTGGACACGACGCCGCCAGGGCTCCCCGACACCACGAGGACGACGGGGTTCACGGGGGCCGCGCAGGTCGCCCCGAGGGCTCCCCAGGTGCACGTGTTGGCGCAGGCCTGGGAGCGGTAGGTGTCGGGTGCGGTGCAGCCCGCGGAGATGTATTTGACGGCGCCGGGCTTGCAAGCGTTGGCGGGCTCGACACACCCGCCCGTGGCCCAGGTGCAGTTGTTCTGGCAGATGCGCGTCTGCTTGCCGCACAAGCCACACGCCAGCTCCTCGGTCTTTCCAGGGACGCAGCCGCCCGCGACCTCCCCACCGCAGAAGCCGTAGGCGCCCACCTTGCTCGTCGTCTCGCACACCGCCTCCTGGCTTCCGCACGCGCCGCACGGACGAACGAAGAGCTCGCCGATCTTGGAGCAGGGATCGCCCGTCTGCGGAGACGCCTTGCCGGCGTCGACCCCCACGTCCGCGGAGGCGTCGCGCGCCGCGCCGTCCGCGCCGTCGCGTCCAGCGTCCATCGCCGGCGGCGGCGCTGACGCGTCCTTGTTGGGGAGCGGGCTCGAAGGGAGCGTGCCCTCTTCGGGGGGAGCGAGGAGCTCCTCGTCACCCACGCCTCCTTGCGCGCAGCCCGTCCACCCGACGACGAAGCAAGCCACCGTCGAGGCTGCGGTGGCGAGGGTGACCCTGCCGCCTCTCGCCCACCACCCACCCCGCTCACGGTCTCCCACGTTCTCGTTCCTTGACGCTCGGTTCATGCGCGCGCGCTCAGCAACCCGCGTACCAGGCGCGAACGGGCGTATCCCTCGGATTCGACGCGCGATCGAGCGTGACCGTCAGCGGCGGTCACGCCGCGGTCACGGTCGGTCACGGTCGCCCAAGGTGCGTCACGGACCCTCCGCGCACGAGGTTTCGGGACGTTGGCGCACGAGGAGGGCTGGCCGCGTACTTGCTCTCTCTCTCCGCGGAGGGTCGACATGTCCAAAGAGGGTTTCCGCAGGGGGTTGTCGCGTGTCCGCTGGCTCGGCTTTCGCTTCGCCATGGTGGCTCCGGTCGCAGGCGTCGTGATCGCCTGCTCGGTGGAGAGAGGGGACGACGAGGCCCCCGCTCGCAGCACTGTCTCCGCGCCGGACCCCGCGGGCGGCCCCCACGAAAAACCGAGCGCGGGCGAGAAGACGATGAACGTCCGCGTGGTCGACGGCTCGACCGATCGAGGCATCGCCGGGTTGACGGTCGCCGTCGTGGCCGCCGACGGCTCGCGATCGCACCAGGTGACCACGGGCGCTTCGGGCAACGCCTCGCTCCGCATCCCGGCGTCGGGACGGGTGAGCATCGTCGGGACGAAGCGAGGGTATTCGATGCTCCTGTCGGGAGTGAAGGATGGCGACGTCCCCAACGGTGAGGTCGTCTTCACGCTCGACCCGCTCCAGGCGGTCACGGGCGCCTCGAACGCTGCCCCCGGTGACGCGAAGGTCGACGAGGAGATCGGACGCGCCGTGATCCCGACCGCGGGGAGTGACCGCGTCACCCTCTTCTACGTGCAGGGGCCGAAGGTGAACGAGGACCACTACACCGTCCCCCTCTTCGGCGCCCCCAACCAGACCTACCAGGTCGTCGAGTTCGACGCGGCGACGCTCAGGCCGCTCGCCCCTCGCGTCCGCCTCGCGCAGGCCTCCAACGGCGGCGCGCTCCTGCTCGAGCTCTCGCAGGAGAGCCGGCCCTCCGCGGGCCAGGCCGGCGTGATCGTGGCGCTCACGACGCTCCGCGAGGAGCTGCGGGATCCGCCGATCGCGGTCGCGACCGCGGCGAGCCCGGGGCCGCAGGGCGTCGCCGGCTTCCCCGACTCTTGTGGCCCGAAGGGCTCCTCCTGCGTCCAGAAGACCATCACGACCGGGAACGTGCAGGAGTTCTGCCCGCCGGCCGAGAACCCGCCCTACTGCAGCGTGAGCTTCAGCGCGAGCGTCGGAGCCACGGTCAACGTGACCCCGTTCGGCATCGGCGTCGACATCACGGGCACGGCGACCGTCGGCGCAGGGATCAACGTCTACCCGACGGGAACGGGGACCTTCGAGTGCAAGGTCAAGGCGACCGCGTGCGCGTGGGCGCAGCCCGGCCACTACGAGGAGACGGAGGGCTGGGGCTGGTGCCGAGTGCCCTACACGCTGACGTTCTACCCCTGCAGGAAGACCTTCCGCGTCTGGGTGCCGGACCCGTGCGGTGGGGGCGGCTTGCAGCAGCAGTACCCCAACCTGGGACTATCGAATGGTTATTGTACGTGTTTCAGCTGGAGCGCGGTCATGCAGAAGATCAAGGAGTGCCCGCGAGACGGTGGCGCCGACGCCGAGGCGGGATCTCGCTGAGGCTGCGCGCGCTCACGGCGGCGGTTGGGGGCGCGAAACGCCCGCCGCAGCTGCTACAGTGAGGGCGTGTCGGCGCCGATCAAGGTGGTTGGCCGGTATGCGCTTTTCCAGCCCTTCGCCTCCGGAGGGATGGGCGTGATCCACATCGGTCGTCTCGAAGGACCGATGGGCTTCGGCCGCACGGTCGCCATCAAGCGGCTACACCCGTCGTGCGCCGACAACGGTGAGCTCGCCATCATGCTCGGGGACGAGGCGCGCCTCGCGTCTCGAATCGACCATCCCAACGTCGTTCGGACGCTCGACGTGGTGGCCGCCGAGGGTGAGCTCCTCGTGGTCATGGAGCTCGTGCAGGGGGTCTCGCTCGCCGGCCTCATCAAGTCCGCGGCGGCGGTCGGCGAGCGCATCCCGGTGCGCGTGGCCGTCGGCGTCGTCGTCGGGCTCCTGTACGGTCTCCACGCCGCGCACGAGGCGACCTCCGAGAGCGGGCGGCCGCTCGATCTCGTCCACCGCGACGTGTCTCCGCAGAACGTCCTCGTGGGCTCGGACGGCGTACCGCGGGTCGTCGACTTCGGCGTCGCCAAAGCGATGGGGCGACTGCACACGACCCGCGACGGGTCCATCCGGGGGAAGATGGCGTACATGCCGGTCGAGCAGCTCGCCGGGGAGTCGATCGATCGGCGCGCGGACATCTACGCGGCCTCGGTCGTCTTGTGGGAGCTCCTCGCCGGCCGGCGGCTCTTCGCTCGCGACTCGGACGCGGCGACGGTCACCGCCGTCCTCCACGCTCCCGCTCCGAAGCCGAGCGAGGCTCGCCCGGAGATCCCCGCCTCGCTCGACGCGATCGTCGCGAGGGGCCTCGCCCGCGATCGCACCGAGCGCTTCTCGAGCGCGCTCGAGATGGCGGCCGCGCTGGAGGAGACCCAGCTCGCGGCGTCGCCTCGCGAGATCGCGGCGTTCGTCAAGCGGCTGGCGAGTGAGCCGCTCGGGCTCCTCTCGGCCGCGGTGCGATCGGTCGAGGCGGCGAGCTCCGCGCCCGACGTCGACGTCCCGACCGACGATCTGTTGGCGACCTCCGCGAGCGAGACGACGAGCTCGCAGCACGCGATGTGGACGCCCCGCCCGGGCGAGGCGGCGGCCGCGCGCCGCTCCGCGGACGAGACGGTCTCCGAGGTCGCGGCGCCCCGACCTCCACGCCGCCGCGCGATCGTCCTGTTGACGGGCGCGCTCGTCGCGGTGCTCGGCGCCGCGGTCGGTGGCTACGTCGTCCGGTCTCGAGCGGCGGCCGGGAGCGACGCCGAGAGCGGGGCTCGGCCGACGACGAGCGAGATCGCGATCCCGACCATCGTGCGGTCGCAGGTCTCCGCGGTGGCCGTCACCGCGATGGTCGTCGCCCCGCCCACCTACACCAGCGCCGCCGCGACGGCCTCCTCGGCTCCCCACGCGGCCACGCCGAGGCACGCTGCCACCACCGCCGCGACGGCTCCGGTGGGCGCGCCGGCGTCCGCGCGTCCGCGATCGTCCGGTCCCGAGCTGTCCGAGCCGCAGTCCCCGAGGTGCGATCCGCCGTGGGTCCTCGACGAGAGCGGCGTTCGCCGCATCAAGCCCGAGTGCATGAAGTGATCGCCGTCAGCGTCGGTAGGCGCTCACGTCGATGGCGAACCGCTTGACCCAGCGGTGGACGAGGGCGCGATCGCGGCGCACGACCCGCGCGACCGCCGCGAGGTTGCCGTCGTGCTTCGCGAGGAGCTCGACGAGCTCCTCGCGCGTTGGTGGGTCGTCGCGCGCCGGGGCCGCGGCGATCTGCTCCACCACCGCTCGGATCGCGTCGGGGAGCTCTTCGATCCCCGGTGGCCTCGCCCCCGCGAGCGCGCGCGCTCGCTTCATGGTCGTGACCAGCTCGCGGACGTTGAACGGCCAGTGGTAGAGCATGAGCGCGGCGTAGAATCCGAAGGTCGGCGGCGGTCCTTCCTCGAGATACCGTCTCGAGAGCGCGTAGATGTCTTCCTTGTGCTCGCGCAGGGGCGGTAGCTCGAGGCAGTGCCCGGCGATTCGGGCGAACAGATCCGCGCGGAAGGTCCCGTCGGTGACGCGCTGGGCGAGGTCTCGGTGCGTCGCGCTCACGAGCCGGATGTCGACCTTCTGCGGCGCGCTCGCGCCGAGCGGGACCACCTCGCGCGTCTCGAGGGTGCGCAGGAGCTTGGCCTGCGCCTCGAGCGGCATGTCGCCGATCTCGTCCAGAAACAGCGTCCCCCCGTCCGCGGACGCGACGTGTCCCGCCCGGTCGCGATCGGCCCCCGTGAAGGCTCCGCGCCGGTGTCCGAAGAGCTCGCCCTCGATCAGCGCCGGGGGCATCGCGGCGCAGTTGAGCGCCACGAAGGCGCCGGCGCGACCGCTCGCGCGGTGCGCCGCGCGTGCGAAGACCTCCTTGCCCGTGCCTGTCTCTCCGAGCAGGAGAATCGGCAGGGGCGTGCGGGCGACCACGGAGAGATCGGCCGCGAGGCGATCCATCACGAAGCCGCCCACGATGTCGCCGGCCAGCTCTCCAGCGAGCCGCAGCGCCGGCGGCACCATCGACCCGTCGGGACGGTACGCTGCGTACGAGGACGCGTTCGCTCCC
>JAEUKG010000539.1 GCA_016794325.1 Myxococcales bacterium
CGGCCGGCGCCGACGACTTCGTGGTGAAGCCCTTCCGCGCGCCCGAGCTCGCCGCGCGCATCTTCGGGCTCCTCCGGCGCGCCAAGTCGAACCTCCCGCCCATCGCGCCGGCCTGATCACGGCGCGGCCGCGGCCAGGCGGATCGCGTGCAGGGCGGCCCGCGTGGTATAGCGCGCGGCGTGATTCGACTCGATCAGGTCTCGAAGCAGCACGGCAAGCAGATCCTCTTCCTCGACGCGTCGTGCGCGATCCAGAAGGGCGAGAAGGTGGGCCTCGTCGGCCCCAACGGCTCCGGTAAGTCCACGATCTTCCGCATGATCGTGCGCGAGGAGGCCCCCGACGCCGGCGACGTCGCGATCGACCGGGGGACCACCATCGGCTACTTCAGCCAGGACGTCGGCGAGATGAGCGGGCAGACCGTGGTCGCGGCGACGATGGACGGCGCGGGCCCGGTGTCGGAGGTCGCGTCGCAGATGCGCGAGCTCGAGGCCGCCCTCGCCGACCCCGATCGCGGAGACGAGATGGAGGCGCTGGTGGAGCGCTTCGGCGAGGCCCAGGCCCGCTACGAGGAGCTCGGCGGCTACGCCCTCGAGTCGCGCGCCCGCGAGATCCTCGCCGGCCTCGGCTTCGAGCAGCGGGTGATGGACGGCGACGTCGGCGACCTCTCCGGCGGCTGGAAGATGCGCGTGGCCCTCGCCCGCATCCTGCTCATGAAGCCCGACGCGCTCCTCCTCGACGAGCCGACCAACCACCTCGACCTCGAGTCGATCCTCTGGCTCGAGGGCTTCTTGAAGGCCTACACCGGCGCCCTCGTCATCACCTCCCACGACCGCGAGTTCATGAACCGCATCGTGTCGAAGATCATCGAGATCGACGGCGGCGAGCTCACCGTGTTCTCGGGCAACTACGACTTCTACGACCAGCAACGCCTCGTGCTCGCGGCCCAGCAAGAGGCGCAATACGAGCGTCAGCAGGCGATGCTCGCCAAGGAGGAGGCGTTCATCGCGCGCTTCAAGGCGCGGGCGAGCCACGCGGCGCAGGTGCAGTCGCGGGTGAAGAAGCTGGAGAAGATCGAGAAGGTGGAGCCGCCGAAGCGCCGGCGCACGGTGCGCTTCGACTTCCCCGAGGCGCCGCGCTCGGGCGACGACGTGGCGAAGGTCGAGGGCATCACCAAGGCCTTCGGCGACAGGGTCGTCTACAAGGACTTCGACCTCCTCATCCGGCGGCGCGAGCGCTTCTGCGTGATGGGCCAGAACGGCGCCGGCAAGTCGACGCTCCTCAAGATGGTCGCCGGCGAGTCGAAGCCCGACTCGGGGACGGTGAAGATCGGCGCGAGCGTCAAGCTCGGCTACTTCTCCCAGCACGCGATGGAGATCCTCGAGGGGACGGACACGGTGTGGGACACCCTCGTCGCGCGCTTCCCCAAGGCCTCGATCGGCTCGCTCCGCACGCTCGCCGGCGTGTTCGGCTTCTCGGGCGACGACATCGAGAAGCGGTGCCGGGTGCTCTCGGGCGGCGAGAAGGCGCGGCTCGTCCTCGCGCAGATGCTCTACGACCCGCCGAACTTCCTCGTGCTCGACGAGCCGACCAACCACCTCGACATGGCGACGAAGGAGATGCTCCTCGAGGCGCTCTCGGGCTACGAGGGCACCCTGCTCTTCGTGTCCCACGACCGTCACTTCCTCGGCAAGCTCTCGAACCGCGTGCTCGAGTTGACGCCGGGCAAGCCGCCGCACCTCTACGGCGGCGGCTACACCGAATACGTGGCGCAGGTGGGCTACGAGGCCCCGGGCATGCGCGCCTGAGCGAAGGGCCCGTGACCGCGCGCCGCTCGATGCCCCACCTGCCCGCGCTCGACGGGCTGCGCGGGCTCGCGGTCGCGGGCGTGCTCCTCTTCCACCTCGGCGGGGTGCTGCCGGGCGGCTACCTCGGCGTCGACCTGTTCTTCGTCCTCTCGGGCTACCTCATCACCTCGCTGCTCCTCTTCGAGCACGAGGACTCGGGGGCGATCGCGCTCGCGCCGTTCTGGCGGAGGCGCGCGCGGCGCCTCCTGCCCGCCCTCTTCGCGATGCTCCCGCCGATCGCGGCCTACGCGCGCTGGGTCGCGCAGCCGCTCTCGGTGGAGCGCCTCCGCGGCGACATGATCGCCACCCTCGCCTACGTCGCCAACTGGCGCGCCGTCGTCTCGCAGAAGAGCTACTGGGAGCTCTTCGCCGCGCCGTCGCTCCTCGAGCACACCTGGAGCCTCGCGATCGAGGAGCAGTTCTACCTGCTCTGGCCGCTCGCGGTGAAGGCCGCGCTCCGCAAGACCACCGGCGGGGCCGGGCGCCGGCGCGTCCTCGCCTTGGCGCTCGCGCTCGCGGCGGCGTCGGCGATCGCGATGGTGGCCTTCTACGACCCCGCCAAGACGTCGCGCGTCTATCTCGGAACGGATACACGGATCGCGGCCATCCTCCTCGGGGCGGCCCTCGCCGCGGCCCTGCCGCCGGGGGGCGGCACGGCGCTCGCGCCCGGCCTGCGCCGCGCGCTCGGGCCGCTGGCGATCGCCTCGCTCGTGGGGCTCGGGGCGGCGTGGGCGCGCCTCGACGGGCAGTCGTGGTTCCTCTACCACGGCGGCTTCTGGCTCACCGAGATCGCGGCGCTCGTCGTGATCGCGGCGGCGGTGACCGCCGAGCGCAGCCTCGTGGCGAGGGCGCTCGCGCTCGCTCCGCTCCGCTGGATGGGCGCGATCAGCTACGGCTTGTACCTGTGGCACTGGCCGGTGTTCGTGGTGGTGACGAACGACCGCGCCCACGCCGGGCCGTGGCTGCCGCTCGTGCGCATCGCGGTGACCTTCGCGATCGCGATCCCCTCGTATTTCCTGCTCGAGCGCCCGATCCGGCGTCGCGGGCTACCCCGCGGGTGGCGCGGCTTCGCGGCGCTCGCGGCGGCGAGCCTCGCGCTCGCGGTCGCTGTCGCGGGGGCGCGGCCGCAAGCGCGCTTCTTGAAGGTGTTCGCGCCGGTCGTGCCGCGCGAGGAGGCGACCTTCTCGATCATGGTCGTGGGCGACTCGACCGCGAGCTCGCTCGGCTGGACGCTCCGCGGCCAGCGGGTGCCGGGGCTCTCGGTGGAGCTCAAGGGCCAGGACGCGTGCACGATGCTCGCGGACGACATGTGCTTCGCGCCGCGGTGGGGGGAGTTCACCCGCGAGGTGCGGCCCGACGTGACGCTCGTGTTCCTTGGCGGCGCGTTCATGCACGGCATCGGCTTCGAGGGGCGCTTCGATCGCGCGTGCACCCCCGAGTGGCACGCGCGATTCGAGAAGTGGATGCGCCTTCGGGTGCCGCTCCTCGTCGCCCCGAAGACGCGCGTCTACGTCGTCACCGTTCCCTACGGGCTCGACGCGTGGGAGACCCCGGGCTACTGGAGCGAGGTCGACTGCATCAACCGCTCGCTGCGCGCGATCGCGGCGTCGATCCCGGGCGTCGAGGTCCTCGACCTCGCGGGCTACCTCTGCCCGGGCCGCGTCTGCAAGAGCCACCACGCCGGCAAGAAGATCCGCGTCGACGGCGTGCACTACGACATCGAGGGGGCGTACGACATGTCCCACTGGGTGCTCGAGCAGATCGGCGTCTTCGCCCAGACGCCGCGGTGACGAGTGCGCCGACGCGCGCGGCGCGTCGCGCTATGCTTTGAGCCGGGTCCAGCGTGCCGCCGTCCTGCTGCTCGACGGGCTCCTCGGAGAGGAGGTCAGGTTGAGCCGAATCCGCTGGGTCGAGCCAGTACTCCACCTCGACGCCGCGCGAGCACGGAGCGCGACTCCGGTTTCTTGCTTGCCGGATCACCTGAAGAAGCTCTCCTCGCGTGACACGCCATCCACCTAGTGAGGAGGCTGCGAAGTCGGGCGGATACCGCGCCTGCGCGCGCTCCGCCGGGACGCGCTAGGATGAGCGCGTGGCCCAGCGCGTCGATCGGATGGCTTCGTACGAGGACCTGCTCGCGCTCCCGGAGCACGTGATCGGCCAGATCGTGCGTGGCGTGCTCCACGCCCATCCTCGACCCGCGCCGAGGCACGCGCAGGCGGCGACGACGCTCGGCGAGGAGCTCGGTCCGCCGTTCAAGCGCGGTCGGGGTGGCCCCGGCGGCTGGCTCATCCTCGACGAGCCCGAGGTCCACCTCGCCGCCGACGTCGTCGTCCCCGACCTCGCGGGGTGGCGGCGCGAGCGAATGCCGGAGATGCCGGTCGACAAGGCGTATTTCGTGCTCGCTCCCGACTGGGTGTGCGAGGTCCTGTCCCCGAGCACCGCCCCGCTCGACCGTGGTGACAAGCTGAAGGTCTACGCCCGAGAGGGTGTAGGGCACGTGTGGTTCGTCGACCCCGACGCGCAGACGCTCGAGGTGCTCGCGCTCGAGGAGCGCGGCTACCTCGTGTTCGACGTCTTCTCGGGCGACGCCAAGGTGCGCGCCGCGCCGTTCGAGGCGATCGAGCTCGACCTCGGCCTGCTCTGGGCGCGCTGAGGCCCGCTCGCTCGCGGGGGCGCGGCGACGCTCACTCCGCGCGCTTGGCCTTGTCTTCCTCGAGCGCGTCGAGGGCCACCTCGAGGCTCGTGTCGCCCTCGCCGAGCGCCGCCTCGAGGGCCACACGGAGGCGCGGGGATGCGGTCGCCTCCGCGGCGACGCGCACTCGGGCGCGGCCTTCGGCGTCCTGCGACCTCCGCCCGCGGAGCGCGATCGCGGCGCCGGCGCGGGCGGCCTCGGAAGCGGAGTTGTCTTCGACGAGGCGGAGCAGATCTTCGTCGCGCACCGCGATCTCGCGGTAGCCGCCCCCGCCTCGAGCGAGCACCTCCAGCGCCGCGATCCACTCCGACGTCGGCCGCTCGCCCCGGGCCACGAGTCCCGCGACCTCTTCGGACGGGATCTCGGCCGCGAATGCGTGGTGCGCCTCCCGGATGCGCGCGAGGACCGCGTCGCGATGGAGGCGGGGCCCCGGAGACGGATCGTTCCGCGGGATCGTGGTGTGGATGGTCTCGGTGCGGCCGGATCGGAGCCCGAGCACGATCGACTGCTCCCCGACGGCGCCAACGGTTGTGACGTCCGCCATCGGGATGAACTTCCGCCACCAGAGCCACTTGAGGAGGACCCCGTCGCTGCCGACGACGATCCGCATCGGGAGGCCCACGGCGACGAGGAGCGGGGAGACGAGCAGGGCGACGAGCGCCGGCAGCGGGAGCGTCGTCACTTCGAGCCAGTACATCACGAGCGCGAGGACCACCCCCACCACCGCCAGCACCGGGACCTTGCCGAACCAGACGGACAGGAGGGGCGGGGCGCCGGTGAACGCGGCGCGGCGGCTCCGCGCGTCGAGCCGGAGCGCTCGCAAGAACGCGACCGCGCGCGGCTCCTCGGGGACCTCCACCTCGAAGAGGACCGTGCGCGACTTGCCGAGGACGCGCAGCGACGACCGGTGCTCGTCGCGGTCCGATCGGGGCTGGTAGAAGGCGTCGTGGATTCGCGCGCGAGGGACGCGCAGCGCGCCGTCGAGCTCGATGCCGCGATCGGAGAAGCAGACCTCACCGCGTCGCGGGCGCGCGCGGAGGTTCGCCCACACCGTCCCCACGGTCGCCCAGAGGCCGCCGATCGTGATCGGGAGCCCGAAGAGGCCCCACGGAGCTGCGCGTGCGAAGAACGCGTAGACCATCGGCGGGCCGAGGAGCAGCAGGGCGACGCCGAAACCGAAGAGGGGGACGTTGCGCTCGAGCACGCGAAGCTGCGCGGACACCGCGCGCGGGTCAGGGGCCTCCACGCGGAGACTCCATCGCGCCGCTCACGCCAGGGCTCACTTGACTTGCCTGCGCGCGCGCAGCCGCTCGAGCACCTCGACGTCGACGATGTCCTGCGTGCGTCCGGAGGCGCGTTTGTTCGTGATGAGGTCGTCCAGCGCGATCACTCGGAAGCGGAGTCCGCCCACCACCGCGTCCACCGCGCGCGCGAGCGCGTCGGCGGCGTCTAGGCCGTCGACGCGTCGCAGGAGATCGACCCGCAGCGGCGGTGCACCGAGGAAGACCACGTCGTCATCGGCCATGGTCTCGACAGCCGACACCACGTTTGCGGGAGCGCCGAAGGCTCGCAGCGCCTCGCCTGCTCGCAGGAGATTGTCCTCACCGCCGGGTAAGAGGATGTCGAGGTCCTTGGTCGCCCGCGGCCGTCCGTGGAACGCGACCGCGTAGCCACCGACGACGACGAAATCAACCCTTGCGCGGGCGAACTCCGCCAACAGATCGCTGAAGTCGGGGGGTAGGTCCATCCTCGCCCATCATCGCACGCATCTCGTCGATCAGCTCCGTGACGGCGCGGAGGCGCTCGGCGTGCGTCGCCGCGAGCCAGAAGTCCAGGTCTGCGTCGTCGGCGGCCGCGAACGAGTGCGCCACCCCGCCTCGCCACGTCGCCAAGCGAAGCGCCGCGCGTTCTTCGGGGCTGGACATGAAGTAGAGAATAGCACGACGAGCCGCGGTCGGCCGCTTGCCGACCCCGCCCGGCGACGTAGACTCCAGCATGCTTCGACTTCGCTTCGTCTTCTTCGTCTGCGCGCTCGCTGGCCTCGGCGGCTGCGCCTACCGCACCCGGCCCACCAACGTCCCCGAGGGCCTCACCTTGCCCGCGGCCGCGAGCGACGTGAGCGTCACGGTGC